>CALFYA010000239.1 GCA_937952925.1 uncultured Moraxellaceae bacterium | reverse complement strand
TGCGTGAGTGGATCAGCAAAAATATGGTCAAATCGGTGACTCAAGCGGTGCTGAGCTTTACCGATTGCTGTTGGCATACCCCTGAGCAATTGCAATGGGTGGTCTAGAAAACCAATGATTTATGGACGGTTTTTAAATAAAACGTGTCATCTTGATGAAGACAATATGGATTTCTTTCGCAGATGGTGCGTTTTTATAGTTGATAATGTTGTTGAGAACAATTATCATTAGTCTTATGTTGAGTTTTTGCTTATCTGTTATTGATTCGTAAAACTCTGGTTTCTTTTGCTTTAGACTCGAGGTAGTTATGGCCGTCATTCAAAGCCGCAAACACAATCGTTCCTCTCAATTGCTGATGCTAGCAACGGCTTTGCCAATGGGATTGAGTGCACAAGCGGCAACGGATGTGGCAGCATCTGAAGGGCAAACCTTGCCCAAAGTCACGGTGTCTGCAACCCATAAAGATCACAGCTATAAAGCAGACAGCGTGAGTATGGGCAAATACACCCAACCACTCGTGGACACCCCACAAACCGTCAGTGTGATCAAAAAAGAACTGTTAAAAGACCAAGGCGCAACAACGCTTGCCGAAGCACTGCGTAACACCCCCGGCGTCACCATGCAATTGGGCGAAAATGGCAATACCGCCAGTGGTGATACCTTTTATATGCGTGGGTTCTCGACTGAATCATCGATTTTTGTCGATGGCGTCCGTGACATGGGAGCCATCACCCGTGACACCTTTAATATCGAACAAGTTGAGGTGGTCAAAGGTTCGGGCGCTGCTGAAGTCGGTCGCGGCATCAGCTCTGGCTTTATCAATACCGAAACCAAGCTTCCCCATAGCAAAGATAGCCGTGAAGTTGGGGTCAGCCTCAATACCGCCGAACAAAAACGCGTCACTGCCGACATCAACCAAACCCTCGATAAACAATCCGCACTGCGCCTGAATCTGATGTGGCAAGACGGTGGTGTCGAAAGCCGTGACGTGATTGAAAATAACAGTTATGCGGTTGCGCCGTCTTTTGCATACGGTTTGGGTACCGACACGCGTTTTTATCTGTACTCCCAACATGTGCGTCAAGACAATATTCCCGACGGTGGCTTGCCAACCATTGGTATGGATGGCTACCAACGTGCTGTAGTGGCTACGGGTAATAACGCCACCACAGCAGCACAAGCCGCCGCACTGAACAAAGCAGGCAAAGTGGATCGTGACAATTTCTATGGCAGTGCCAACGATCACGAAGATGTCGAAGCGGATACAGTGACCTTGAAAGTCGAGCATGATCTTGATGATAATACCAGCATCCAAAACATCAGCCGTTATGGCAAAACGACCATGGATCGCGTGCTGACCGGTGTGGGTAACGTCAATGCCGTCAACCCAGATGATCGCAGCACATGGACGGTCTCGTTGTCGCGTCAAGGGGTAGACCGCGAGAATACCTTGATTGCCAACCAAACCAACCTCAAATCGACCGTCAATCTGGCTGGATTTGAATCGGATATCGTGGCAGGTGTTGAATTGCTCAAAGAAGAGCAAATCGCACGCACGCTTTCTGTGGTTGGCACGCAAGCCGCCGCCAATCTGTATCGCCCCAATCCCAATGCCGTATTTAACGCGCTAAATCCGACCGGTGCTTATACCGATGGCTCGACTGAAACCATCGCACTGTATGTGTTAGACACCCTCAAGCTCAGCGACCAGTTGCAATTGAGCGCAGGTGTGCGTGCCGATCGTTATAAAACACAAACCAGCGGTGTGACCGTCAGCACCAGCAATGGACAAACTACCCGTAAACCGGTTGATGTCAAAGACTCGGATACCTTGCTCAGCTGGCGTGTGGGTGGCTTGTTTAAGCCCACCGTTGATAGCAGTGTGTATGTCAATTATGCCAAGTCATTGACCCCACCAGGTGGCAATAACTTTGTGTTGTCGTCTGATCCAACCAGTGCGAACAACTATGCCAATAGTCCCAACGTCGATCCCCAAGAAACCAAAACCTTGGAACTGGGTACCAAATGGGATGTACTCAATAAAAAGCTAGGCTTAAGCGCAAGCATCTATCGCACCATCAACGACAACGAAGTGACCCAAGATGTCAGTACTGGCAACTATTTTCAGCAGGGCAAAACCCAAGTGGAAGGCATTGAGTTGGGGGCAGCCGGTCAACTGACTGCTAACTGGCAGATCAATGCGGGTCTCGCCATGATGGATACCGAAGCCCAAAACAAAGTGAGCCGTAGCGTCAATGCCACCACAGGCGTGGTGACCATTACCGAAACTGCCAATGTGCGCTGGTCGCCTGATCTGACTGCAACCGTGTGGAGTGACTACACTTGGCAGCAGTTCAAACTCGGTGCGGGTGTGCGTTATGTGTCGGATCAAAAGCGTGTGGTGTCCAAATCGACGGTGAATGGCGTGCTCGACACCACACCGGCCAATATGCCCGAAATCCCAGCATACTGGGTGGCTGATGCGGCGGTGAGCTATACCGTCAACAAACAAGCCACCGTGGCACTCAATCTGTACAACTTGTTTGATGAGGAATATATCAACACCCTCAACAACAGCGGTGCACGGATGACTTTGGGGCAACCACGCTCAGCGAAACTGTCCTTGAACTATAAGTTCTAATCAGTCATTACTGACTGATCCAAGACCGCAGTTTAAACGCTGCGGTTTTGCCGTCTGTATTTGAGGATGATTGTATGCTGCTGCATCTCCCCCATGTGCTAAGCAAAGCACAAGTCGCTGATATTCGTGAACAGTTTGATCATATGGCATGGATTGATGGTCAAATGACTGCAGGCGCTCAAGCCGCGCAGGTCAAACGTAATATGCAAATCTCCACCGAAGATCCCAACTACTCCCTGCTCGCCGATCAGATTGTGGCGATGTTGTCGGCGCATCCTTTGGTGCTGTCGGCGGCGCTACCTCAGCACATTTTGTCGCCGCTGTTTAATTGCTATCAGGGACATGGGCACTATGGTGATCATGTCGATGGTGCGATTCATCGTGATCCCCAAACCGGCACATCACATCGAACGGATGTGTCGTTGACTTTATTTTTGTCTGAACCCGATGAATATGTGGGCGGTGAGTTGGTGATTGAAGACACCTACGGTAGCCACCGTGTCAAGTTGGATGCGGGTGATGCGATTTTGTACCCCTCGACCAGTGTGCATCGGGTTGAGCCGGTCAGCGAAGGGATGCGCTTGGCGTCGTTTACATGGATCCAAAGTATGGTGCGTAGTGATGCACAGCGCCAAATGTTGTTTGATCTGGATATGACCATTTTACAGTTGCGCCAGCAGCTGGGGGATACCCCACAAGTCACTCAGTTGACCCACCATTATCATAATTTACTCAGACAGTGGAGTGAGTTGTGACCGTCCCCTTAGCGCCACTCACCCAGATTCCACCCCATTTGATTGCGGTTGCCCAATATGAGCAACAAGCGGCGCATCATCTTGATGCGGCGGTGTGGGCATATCTACAAGGTGGCGCGATGGATGAAATCACCTTGCAGGCCAATATGCGCGATTGGCAAGACCTCCAATTGGTACCCCGTCGTTTGCAAGCTTTGGCGGGCGGACATACCCGACTAGAACGTTTTGGACAGTCTTTTGCATCTCCGATTTGGCTAGCACCAATAGCCTACCAGCAGCTCTTTCACCCCGATGCAGAAATCGCCACAGCACACGCGGCTCATGTGAGCCAAACCCCCATGCTGGTCAGTAGCTTTGCCACGCGTCACTTTGCGGAGATTGCCGCCCACACCACCGCGCCGTTGTGGTTGCAATTGTATTGGCAAGGCAGTCGAGCGGCGTCGCTGGCATTGGTACGTCAAGCAGAAGCCGCAGGCTATCACGCGGTGGTGCTGACGGTTGATGCACCGCATATGGGGGTGCGTGATCGGGAGCGTTTGGCGGGGTTTGTATTACCTGCGCAAATCGAAGCGGTCAATCTGAACGCGCTACCGTCGTATCCTGCATCGTCATCGATGTTTGATGGTTTATTTGCCCTTGCACCCACGTGGGACGATGTGGCGTGGCTGAAAACACAGACACATTTGCCGGTGTTGCTCAAAGGGATTTTGCATCCAGCAGATGCCGTGCAAGCTGTACAACTGGGGGTGGATGGCGTCGTGGTGTCCAATCATGGTGGGCGCGTGCTCGACACCAGTGTGAGCGTGGTGGATGCCTTGCCTGTGATCCGTCAAGTCTGCCCACCTGATTATCCGATCTTGGTCGATAGTGGACTGCGTCGAGGTACCGACATTTTTAAAGCGATTGCACTTGGTGCAAGCGCCGTGTTGATTGGCCGTCCGTATATTTATGGGCTGAGTGTGGCGGGCGCGCTAGGCGTGGCACATATCCTCAAACTGTTGCAAGAAGAGTTGGTGGTGACGATGGGGCTATGTGGTTGCCGCCATCTTGAGGATATTCGTCAGGCTGGTGTGCTGATGCCCAGCTAGATCTTCATATTTGCCGCTTGTTTTCCATGATTTTCCTCCGTTTTTCTTCACAATTGCTTGGCATGCTAAGCCAGCAATCTGATTTCGCTTGGAGTTTTGACCATGACTGATCGTCAGTCTGATTTGTGTTTGACCGTGTTGAGCTGTGCAGTCGTGGCCTGTAGTCAGGTGTGGGCTGCTGACGCAGAGCCAACGCCGGCCAATACGGCACAGCCGCAAACCTTATCCAAGGTGACCGTCCAAGCCACCCGTAGCAGCACGCAGCCACGAGATATCAGTGCTGTCGCCAAGACCGTGGTGACCCGCGAAGAAATGCTTAAATATGGCGATCAGTCGATCAGTGATACCTTGCGCCGTGCCGCAGGATTTCAGATGCCTGCGATGGGACAAGGGCCACGCGGTGGCGGTGGTGCCGCAGGCGCTCGCTTTCGGGGAGGATCGGCACCGGTATTTTTGATCAATGGGGAGCCTGTGCAAGGCGGGCCTCGCGGTGGAATGTCGATCATCGATACGCTCACGCCCGACATGATTGAACGGATTGAAATCACCAAACAACCCAGTGTAGCGCAGTCTGCTGTGGCATCGGCAGGCGTGATCAATATCATCCTCAAAGAACCGATCAAAGACCAAATCGGCGGCACGGTGCGCGTGGGGTATGGCACGCAAGGCTCGGGTGACCAACAAGAGCAGCGTACCAACCTCAGCTTACAAGCGGATGGTCGTGATCAAGCGTTGTCGTATAGTGTCTCAGCAGTCAAAGCATGGGACGACACCCGCTCAGTATCTGAAACCACGACCAACAACAGCAAACAAGTCCAAACCCGTCAGTTTGAGCGCCAAATGCAGATGTTTGCACCGCGAGTGCAATATGATCTCGATAAACATCAAAAGCTGATCGCAGAGATGTTTTATCGTGAACATCAAACCGACGGTGTACGCAATGGACAAACCCAAGCCGACCAAAATGACAGTATCCGCCTCAATACTCGCTACGAGCGTCGCGATGGCGACAATACTGACAAAGTTCGCTTGTCTGTAGAACAGCAAAACGAAAGCCAATTGACCCGTTCGGCTGCATTGACTCAATACACCGATGAGCAAGTAAATGAATATGGTCTTGCTTATGATGGTCTACGCAAAATTGACGCCCAGCGACAACTCAAATTTGGGCTAGATGTGCGCCAAAGCGACCTCGACAGCAATGTCAGTGCCAGCCTTGGCGAACAGCGCCAAGCCTTGTACGCAGAGGGCAGTTGGCGGGTGACTGATGCGCAAACCGTCACACTCGGTGCACGTCAAGAATGGTTGCAACGCTCAGGGTTGGTGGATTATCACGATCAACATTTGAGTCCTGTGTTGGCACACCGTTATGACATTGACGACCGCTGGTCGCTGCAAACCAATCTGAGTCAAGCGTTTCGCAGCCCACAAACTGACCGTCTGATTGCCAATGTCAGTATCTCTACTGATAGCGATGCAGGCACGCTCAACAATCCAGACCGCGGCGGCAATCCAAACCTGAAACCTGAGCAAATCCAAGCGATGGAGTCCACACTGGCTTACAACTCACCCGCAGGCGGTGTCAATCTCACCGCCTATCAACGTGAGATCAAAGACTATATCGAGCGAGTGGTCGCCCTCGAAAATGGTCGTTATGTGGAGCGCCCTCAAAACCAAGCCCGTGCTAATACTTATGGCATCGAGCTGTCGGGGCGTTATGCGCTCAAGCAAACCGAAGCAGGGCATTCGCTCATGGTCAACGCGCAGCTGTCCACCGTGCGTGCCAAGATTGAGCGTGCCAATCAGGCCGAACGCCTAGCCAGTGACGTTGCACCTTATAGCGCCAGTGCAGGCGTATCGTACAACTATCAGCCGTGGCAATTGGCAACCAGCTTAAATGTCAGCTATACCCCCAAATTTACCCGTCCGCTCGACGATCAGCCGTATGATCGCACCCTCAATGAGCGAGTCAGTGTCGATGTCAGTGTGACTAAACGACTCGTCGATGGATGGGGAATGACCTTAAGTGGGCGCAACTTGCTAAGTACCGACTACAAGGAGACCTTGACGCAACAATCCAGCGGTGCGCTCTATCAAAGCCGCAACAATCAAGCAATTCCCAGCCTGTTGTTGTCGGTTGAAAAGAAGTTTTAATCGTTGCTATCCATGAAAACGGCGCTGAGTTTCAGCGCCGTTGTTGCTCACATTCCATCAAAATCATGGATGGATTATGGGTGCGAAGGATAAATCCCTTCGGTGGTAATCACATACTGTAGACCCAAGTATGGGTTACGGATACCAACCGGAATACTATTACCTGCCAGACCAGTCGTGCCCGACAGTTGTACAGTACCGGTGATTGGTGCCATCGCAGCATCTTGACCTGGTGTGGCTGGATGGAAATTGGCAACCGGTGTGAGTGGATCGCCTGAGTTTGCCCACACGGCATTGGTGGGATCGGTGACAGTACCTGCTTGCGCAGTGCCATGCGGGGTAATCGACACCTGCGAGTTGCCGCCCAAGGCATGGTTGTGGACAGGCAAGTTGGCAGTGGTCAAGGTAACATGTTCAGCCCCTGAGGCTTCACCCAAATTAATCAGGCTGTAGCCGGGTTTTTGCCCAACCCCTACTGGAGTGCAACTACGCAAATCGGGCAGTGCAAAGGTTTGGATGCCATCGCCACCATACGCGGTGCCCAACAGGCTAAACAACGCACTGTTTTGGGCAATCGACAGCAGGCGACCATCGCAAGGCAGGGTGCCACGTGGTGCAAAGTTGTAAGGAAGCAAAAGAATTTGCCCAAGATAAAATTCCATGGTGCTACTCCGTTCAGCATTATCATCGTGTGTCAGCGGGTGGCGAACGTGATCTATTGTATGTCGTTCAACCATCTGGCTTTTTGTCTTTACGCTTGTAAGGACTGCGCCGAATGTAGCACTGTCTTTGCGTCGATTTCAATCATGAAAAAATGTTTTTCAATATTTCTTTATATCACCAAATCTGTATATTTTTGACATGCTATACATCGAGAACGACAGCGTGAACATCCGTCATATTATTGATGCAAGGATTGTGTAATATCTGCAGGAATCTGTCATAAAACGCCATGTTCATCACATAAAAAAATATATTATTAAAATTATCTAATAATTTAGATTTTATCTAAAATAAAAATAATCAATAATTCATCAACAAACGATAGGTTTTCACCCAAAACAATTATATAATAAAATCGGTCAAAAAATAAGCGCGTCTCGCACAGCGTTGGCGAGATGATACGCACCGATGAATCGTGGATTAGGAGAGCATCATGCCAACGATTAATGGAACGAGTAATGCAGACCGACTGTTTGGCTCACCACAAAACGATACCTTAAGTGGCAGTACAGGTGCAGATGTGCTACGCGGTGGTGCGGGCAATGATGTCTATGTGGTTGACAATGCCGGCGACGTGGTCGACGAAACCAATTTTGTGGTGTCCAACACCACCAGCGTCACCCAAGTTGACTTGGGCAGTGTAGCGGCACATCGCGCCATTGATTTGGGTGATATCTCACCCGATGGCACCAAAATTGTGTTTGCCAGTAATGCTCGACTCGCGGGAACCGATGTCAGTGATTCGGGGCACGATGTTTATGTCAAAGACTTGATCTCAGGCACGATTACCCATGTCAATGTGCGCAGCACTGGCGTACAGGCTTCCCCGTTGGCAGCGACTTATCGTGCTATGTTTATCGACAACAATCGCGTTGCGTTTGTGTCTGCCGATACGACCATGATGGCAGGGGTGACCGACACCAATGCTACTTTTGATATTTTTATCAAAAATTTGACCACTGGCGAGCTGACCTTAGTCACCAATGCGGCGGGCAGTAGCACCACCACAGCCAATGGTACATCTGCATTGGCCTCGGTATCGCTAGACGGCTCGAAAATCTTGTTTACCAGTTTGGCGACCAACTTGGGGCCAACCGATACCAATGGTTTCCAAGATCTGTACATGAAAGACCTCAATACCGGTGTGGTGACCTTGGTCAGCCAACTGAGTACAGGCGTACAAGCAGACAATGAATCAACCCGTACCGCCTTTAACGGTCGGATAATGGCAAAGTTTGTGGGGGGCGACAACACCAAAGTGTTGTTTAGTAGTAAAGCCACCAATTTGGTCACACCAGACGATAATAATGCAGGCGCAAGTGGCACTAATATTCTGGGTAATGATCTGTTTATCAAAGATCTGGTGACCGGTACAATTACACGGGTCAATACTGGCAGTGCAGGTCAGCAAGCCAACTATAATATTCGCATCGGTGATGTGAATAACGATGGCACCAAAGTGCTGTTTGTCACCCAAGCCAGCAATTTGATTGATCCGTTGAACTCAACCGTCAACACCGTTGCACAACTGTATGTCAAAGATCTCGTCACAGGCACAGTGACGCTCATCAGCACCCCCAATGGCTCAACCCTTGCCGATATAGAATCGTATAATCCGATCTTTACCGCCGATGGTACACGGGTAATCTTCCGCACGGCAGCCACCAATTTGGGTGCAGGATCAACCGCCGGCTCAGACATGCTGATGTATGACCTGAATACCAGTCAATTGATCCAGCTCAATACCACCAGTGCAGGGGTCGCCAGTGATGGTAATACAGCAAACTCCTCATTGTTGCGTACTGTGTTATCACCTGATGGCAGCCGCATCTATTTTATTGATCAAGCCAATAATATCAGCGGCACATCAGATGCCTTCCTTGATATTTTCTATCGTGACCTATTTCAAGTCACCTCAGGTGATGCGGGCGGCACAGATACGGTTCAATCGTCGATTGATTATACCTTGGGCAGCAATATTGAAAATCTGACTCTGACCGGTTCAGGCAATATCAATGGCACCGGTAATAGCGCCAACAACACCATCATTGGCAATAGCGGCAACAACACCATCACCGGTGGCGATGGCGTTGACACCCTCACTGGTGGCGCTGGCAGTGATACCTTTGTGTTTAGCAATATCAGCCACAGTAATAACGCCAGTCCCGATGTGATTGCCGATTTTGTATCGGGCACCGACAAAATCAATGTGACAGGGATTTCGGGGTCAGCCATCCAGTATGGCGGCACCACCTCGGGTGCAAACCGCCTGTGGTATGCCCAGTCGGGTGGCAATACCAACGTGATGATCGACACCACCGGCGATGGGGTGGCTGATACCACCATCCGTCTGACCGGCACACTCAATTTGGCAGCAACCGACTTTATTGGGATTGTGACCAATAGTGCCCCTGTTGCCAATGCAGTATCGGTGAGTGGCAGTGAAGATGCGGTGAGCATCAGTGGCAATGCGTCTGCTACCGATGCCGACAGCAACCCGCTGACTTACAGTGTCAGTGGTGGCACGCCGACGGGTGTGATGTTCAATAGCAATGGTAGTTTTAGTTATACGCCACAAGCGGTGGATCAAGCGCTAGATGCCGGTGAAAGCCGTCAGGTCAGCTTCCAATACGTTGCCAATGATGGCTCGGTCAATTCCAATCCTGCGACGATTACTATCACCATTAATGGTGCCAACGATGCACCAGTGGCTACTGATGTGGCCGTTTCTGGCAGCGAGGACGCCGCCAGCATTGATGGCAGTGTTTCGGCGACCGATGTGGATGTTGAGGCACTGACCTATGCGGTCAGTGGTGCAACACCAGCAGGTTTGACCTTCAACAGCGATGGAACATTTAGCTATGTCCCGCAAGCTGCTGATCAAGCCTTGGATGCCGGTGAAAGCCGTCAGGTCACCTTCCAATATGTAGCCAACGACGGCACAGACAATTCTGCTGCGCAAACCGTCACCATTACCATCAATGGTGCCAACGATGCACCAGTGGCTACCGACGTTGCTGTTTCGGGAGGTGAAGATGACGCTGCTATTAGCGGTAGCGTGTCTGCCACCGATGTGGATGTTGAGCCGCTCACCTACAGTGTGAGTGGTGCAACGCCGGCAGGTTTGAATTTCAATAGCGATGGTACATTTAGCTACACACCACAAGCGGCAGATCAGGCACTAGACGATGGCGAAAGCCGTCAGGTGAGTTTCCAATACGTTGCTAGCGATGGCACGGCAGTGTCCAATACGCAAACCGTGACCATCACCATCAACGGAGTCAATGACGCGCCTATTGGTGTTTCAAGTGCTGTGAGTGGGACAGAAGATGATGTCACGATTTCAGATTCGGTTGCTGCGACTGATGCAGATAACGACTCTCTGACCTACAACCTGTTTGGCACAGCCCCTGCCGGATTGACACTCAATTCGAATGGTCAATTTAGCTACGACTTGCTTGCTGCTGATCAAGTGCTTGATGATGGTGAAAGCCGTCAGGTCACCTTCCAATATGTGGCCAATGATGGCACGGTGGATTCTGCGCCACAGACCATGACCATTACCATCCATGGGGTCAACGACGCACCTGTCACGGATGTGGTATCGGTATCAGGCAACGCCAACGCCAGCTCAATCACAGGCAATGTGATTGCAAATGATGTTGATGGCGACACTCTGACCTATGCGACCAGTGGCTCAGTGCCTGCCGGTGTGACGCTCAACAGCGACGGTAGCTTTAGCTATACCCCACAAGCTGCCGATCTTGCCCTTGATGATGGTGAAACTCGTCAGATTACGTTTGATTATACGGCACATGATGGCACGGTCGTCTCCAACGTACAGATGGTCAATATCTATATCAATGGCGTCAACGATGCGCCTGTCGCGACCGATGTCACGGTATCCGGCAGCGAAGATGATGCCAGCATCAGTGGCAATGTGTCCGCCACCGATGTTGATGTTGAACCACTCAGCTATGCGATCAGTGGCGCGACACCGACAGGCCTCAGCTTTAATAGCGACGGCAGCTTTAGCTACACCCCACAAGCCATTGATCAAGCGCTGAATGTCGGTCAGAGCCGTGATGTGACTTTCCAATATGTCGCCAACGATGGTACGGTGGATTCTGCGGCACAAACTGTGACCATCACCATCCATGGTGCAGATGATGCAACCACACTCAGCGGAGATATTGCCGCCACGGTGGGTGAAGGTGGTAATCCCAGCAATGCGCCGACGAGCTTTACCGGTCAGATCACCATCAATGATGTGGACACTGCCGGTCTAGAGATGGTTGCCAATAGCAGTATGGGGTTGTATGGCAGCTTTAGCATTGATCAGCAAGGGCAATGGAGCTATCAAGTTGATCAAAGCCTTGCAATCGTGCAACAACTGACGGCCAGTGACACGGTACAAGATCTGTTTACCGTCCAAACCAGCAATGGTATCAGCCAGCAAATTACCATCACGGTGCGTGGCTCGAATGTGTTCTTAGACACCGGTAATCTTGATCAATACTCCGGTGGTTCACAAGACGACATCATCTATGGCTATCTGGGTAAAGACACCCTAAACGGTCAGCAAGGCAATGACTCACTATATGGCGGTGCCGACCAAGACACCTTGATTGGTGGCGAAGGCAATGATTACCTTGATGGTGGCACGCATATTGATACCTTGATTGGTGGTGCGGGGAATGACACTTATGTGGTCAATACCACACTCGACAAAATCACTGAGCTTGACAATGAAGGCATTGATACCGTACTGAGTTCGGATTCCTATCAGTTGTCAGCCAACATTGAAAATCTCACCCTCACCGCAGGGGGGTTGACCGGTAACGGCAACACCTCCAACAACATCATGAACGCGCATGCCTTGGGTAGCACCCTCAATGGTGGCGGTGGCAATGATACCCTCAACGGCAACATCGGCAACGATAACTTAAATGGTGGGACAGGATCTGATCGCATGGTCGGTGGCCTTGGCGATGACATTTACTTCGTCAATGGTGTCGGTGACCAAGTCATTGAGCTGGCTGGAGAAGGCATTGATACGGTGTATACCTTAGTCAATTATGCGCTGAGTCCAAACGTTGAAAATGTCATCTTGATGGCTGCTGATATCACCGCGTTTGGTAATGTCAATTCCAACAGCATCACAGCATCACTGTATGGCAATACCTTAGATGGTGGTGGTGGTGATGACACACTGGTGGGTCGTCAAGGCAATGACGTGCTGGTCGGTGGCAACGGTAAAGATTTGATGATTGGTGCAGCAGGCAACGATCGTTATATCGTTAATACGCGTGGTGATCGGGTGGTTGAGTTTGCAAACGAAGGTCATGACACCATTGAGAGCAGTATTTCTTGGACGATGGAAGATCACGTTGAAGATTTGATCTTGACAGGTACCAACGATAGCTTTGCCAAAGGCAATACGGCTGCCAACGTGATCACGGGCAACAGTGGTCAAAACCGTTTGGATGGTGTGGGTGGTTTGGATCGTTTGAGTGGTGGTACAGGCAACGACTCGTACATCTTGGCGCGTCATTATCAACAAACAGAAGTGGTTGAAGATGGCAATGCGGCAGGCGGCACGCTGGATTTGGTGGAGTTTAGTGCAGGGATCTATGCCGACCAAGTCTGGTTTGCCCAAGCAGGTAATGACTTGCAAGTGAGTGTGATTGGGACTGAAGCAAACGTGTTGATCAAAGACTGGTATAGCACTGGCATGGGTATTGAGCAATTCACGTTGCGTGACGGCCAAGTGCTCAATGCCAACGAGGTACAACAGTTGGTGGATCAGATGGCCGCCTTTACCCCACCGCCACTCGGTCAGACTGAGCTGACTACTGAACAGCGCAATGCGTTGATTGGAACAATTAACAGTACATGGAGTATGCCCATTTAATCAAACGAGATCTTTTCTAGCCAAAAGGCCGACTATTGGGTCTAATGCCAGTCAGTTAAGAAAAAACACCGTAGTTGGGGTAGTCTCAGAAAACGTAAAAAATCGTACGCTAAGCCTATTGAAGCGGTCTTAGTGGCCTGAATTTGCCTACACCGGTTTTGACACGGCTGCGCCATAGGTAATCACCTGTCAGATTGATATGCTCCCATCCCAGAGGCGACAGGTATTTCAACAACGTCTCATCGACAGCATGCCCGTTCTCACGCAATGCGTTTGTGGCTCGTTCCAGATAGACCGTATTCCACAGCACGATGGCAGCGGTAACCAAGGTCAGACCGCTCGCTCTGTAGCGCTGCTGCTCGAAACTACGGTCGCGGATTTCGCCTAGCCGATTGAAGAACACGGCCCTAGCCAACGCGTTTCGTGCTTCACCTTTGTTCAACCCAGCATTCACACGGCGACGCAACTCCACACTTTGCAGCCAGTCCAGAATAAATAGCGTACGCTCAATGCGCCCCAGCTCGCGCAGGGCGACTGCCAGTCCGTTCTGGCGTGGATAGCTGCCGAGCTTTCTCAGCATCAGCGAGGCCGTTACCGTACCTTGCTTGATCGACGTGGCAAGTCGCAGGATATCTTCCCAATGGGCACGAATGGCCTTGATGTTCAGCCGATCGCTGCTCACCATCGGCTTAAGCGCATCATAGGTGATATCGCTTTTGGGGATGAATAGCTTGGTATCACCCAAGTCACGGATGCGCGGTGCGAAACGGAATCCCAGCAAGTGCATTAAGCCAAAAACGTGATCAGTAAAACCTGCTGTGTCAGTGTAGTGCTCCTCAATACGCAAATCTGCTTCGTGATACAGTAGGCCATCAAGCACGTAGGTCGAGTCACGCAAACCCACGTTGATCACTTTAATATGGAATGGGGCGTACTGGTCGGAAATGTGGGTATAGAAGGTTCGCCCTGGACTGCTGCCATATTTTGGATTGATGTGCCCAGTACTCTCAGCTTTGCTGCCAGTTCTAAAATTTTGACCATCTGATGATGACGTCTTGCCATCGCCCCAATGCGCGGCGAAGGGATGGTTAAGCTGAGTATTAACCAGTTCCGCCAAGGCTGTTGCGTAAGTTTCGTCACGGATGTGCCAAGCTTGTAGCCAAGAGAGCTTGGCATAAGTCGTGCCAGGGCAGGACTCAGCCATTTTGGTCAGCCCCAAATTGATCGCATCGGCCAAGATGGTAGACATGAGCAAATGCTTATCTTTGACCAGATGACCCGATTTCAGATGTGAGAAATGCTGAGTAAACCCCGTCCACTCGTCCACCTCCAATAACAACTCGGTGATTTTAATATGTGGCAATGCCATTGCCGTCTTGTCGATCAGCGTCTGCGCGGTATCAGGCACCGCCGCATCTAGTGGTGTGATCTTCAAACCTGATGCGGTGATGATGGCATCCGGCAAATCATTTGCCAGCGCCATGCGATTAACGGTGGCAAGCTGGGTTTCCAGCAACGTCAGTCGCTCATGTAAATACAGATCGCAATGGGTGGCCACAGCCAGCGGCAACTCGTTGGACTGTTTGAGATTGGAGAATCTCTCGGCTGGTATCAAGTAGTCCTCGAAGTCTTTGAACTGTCGTGATCCTTGTACCCAGATGTCGCCAGAACGCAGCGCGTTCTTCAGTTCCGACAACACACACAGCTCGTAGTAGCGTCGGTCAATACCCGCATCGGTCATCACCAACCTCTGCCAGCGCGGCTTGATAAAGCTAGTCGGTGCATTGGCGGGCACTTTGCGGGCGTTGTCGGTGTTCATACCACGCAGCACATCAATGCCTTCGAGCAAGTTTTTAGCGGCAGGTGCAGCGCGTAGCCTGAGTGCGTCGAGGAATTCAGGCGCATATCGACGCAGGGTGGCGTAACTCTCGCCGATACGGTGCAGAAAATCAAAATCTTCCGGCTGCGCAAGCTTCTGCGCTTCGGTAACGCTCTCAGCAAAAGCATGCCATGATATAACGGCCTCAATAGCGGCAAACGGATCGCACCCAGACTGCTTGGCGTCGATCAATGCTTGGCCGATACGTCCATACAAGCGAACCTTGGCGTTGATCGCCTTGCCAGACGCTTGGAATTGCTGCTGATGTTTGGTCTTCGCTACGTTGAACAGTTTGCCTAGTATTCGATCGTGTAGGTCGATAATCTCATCAGTGACGGTGGCCATGCCCTCAATAGCAAGTGCCACTAACGTGGCGTAGCGCCGTTGTGGCTCAAACTTAACCAAGTCGGCAGGCGTCATCTGCCCGCCCTCGCGGGCGATCTTGAGTAATCTGTTCTGGTGAATTAGACGTTCAATATCAGCGGGTAAATCCAACGCCTGCCAAGCTTTGAGGCGCTCGATGTGTTCAAGCATGTGGCGCGAATTTGGTTTGACGGGTGACTGGCGTAGCCAAGACAGCCAAGTGGTTTTACTGTTGTCACGACGCTTGAGCAGATCGTCGAGTCGATGC
>CALFYA010000238.1 GCA_937952925.1 uncultured Moraxellaceae bacterium | reverse complement strand
GCGAGTTGATTGGCGATATTGGTGCGGGCTTTGGGTCGTCCAACGCCGAAATGCCCGACAAAAATTGGTAGGGTTTTGATAACCCACGCGATAAGCCACCTGATCAATGGTCAGGTGGGTATCGCGCAACAGTTGCTGGCTATCGCGTAGACGCTGTTGATCCAAGATTTTTTGAAACGATAGCCCTTGCTCCTGCAAGCGGCGTTTGAGTGTGCGCTCGGAGACGTGCAATTGAGCTGCCACGCTGAGTAAATCAGGGTACATGCCCTCATGACAGACCAATAAATAACGCACTTTATCAACAATATCCGTTGTGTAGCCAAGCAGTGATAATTCGCGTTCACATTGATCAATCACCAGTTGTGCGCTGCTACGGTTGGCGGTGGGGATGGCTTGATCAAGCAGGATGCACGGAAAACAAATACTGTTGATCGGTTGATTCCAGCGCAGTGCGGGTAGCTCTAGGCGAAAGCGATCAACATAACGGTCACGCGGTCGATCAAAACATAACACCACATCATTTAAGATCTGTTGTTGATGCGGGGCAATCAGGCTTTTAAAAATCGCCCAGATCTCAGTCAAGACATGATCAAAGGTAAAGGCATGAAAACCAATCAGTTCGATGTTGCTGTTGATGATCAGCTCGACGGTCTCGGCATGATCAACCCGCGATAAGCTAAAAAACGGCACTAAAATCGGAATATAGCGCTGCGCGAGAGCCAATGCCTCACCATAGGTGGCACAGCTCATCAAGCCAAAGCCAATCAAGCCCAATTTGGTCGGAGTAGCGCGTAAGCCGAGCACGAGTCCGAGTGCAGGATCATCACAGTATTTGAGCAAATTGGCGATGATCATGGCTTTTTGCCAGCCAGTAATCCGTGCACTGGGTTGTTGAAGTTGTAAGTCGGTCAGACCGGTATGCGCCAAGATGTTGGTGGCACTAATCCCATATTCGGCAGCGACTTGTAGCATGACCAAAGGATAAGCAGCAGACAGATGTTGCTGCTGTAGAGTGCGAAAGAGATCTTGGCTCATCTCATGAAACAAACGGATAACACCTGAGCACCATGCCAAAAAAGTAGATGTGAAGATATGGCAAGAACGATCAAGACAACCGCACTGATCTTCTGCAAAGATCAGTGCAATCAAGTACAAACAGCTTAGGGTCTGTTGACGTTTCAGTCGTGGTCGCGCCATAGACGATTTTTAGACGATACAAGGCGCAGCTTGTG
>CALFYA010000237.1 GCA_937952925.1 uncultured Moraxellaceae bacterium | reverse complement strand
TACCACAGTGGCGGCATGGGATGGACTCATGCAATCAATCAGCCTGCATCATACTGTATTCATCGGTTGGGCATACACCGCCATTGGTGGCGGTGTGCACGCCGTTACAAGGTCGGATAATCGGTATAGCCTTTACTGCCTGCCCCATAAAACGTGCTCAGATCAGGTGCATTGAGCGCTGCACCTTGAGCAAAACGCGCAGGCAAATCAGGGTTGGCAATAAACTTCACCCCAAACGCCACCGCATCGGCAGCGCCGCTGGCAATCGCAGCATCGGCTTGGGCTTGGTCGTATTTTTCATTGGCGATATACACGCCGCCAAATTTGGCTTTGATCACACCGGCAAGGCTGTCGTCGGCCAGATATTCACGGGTGCAAATAAACGCCACTTGGCGCTGACCCAATTGCTCAGCCACATAGCCAAAGGTTTCGGTAGGGTTGGCATCGCCCATATCATGCGCATCGCCACGCGGCGCTAGATGCACGCCCACGCGATCTGCACCCCACACCTCAATACAAGCATCGACCACTTCCAGCAGTAAGCGTGCACGATTCTCTAAGCTGCCGCCGTATTGATCGGTACGTTGGTTGGTGCTGCTTTGCAAAAACTGATCCAGCAAATAGCCGTTGGCACCGTGAATCTCAACGCCATCAAAACCAGCCTTTTGCGCGTTCTGTGCACCCAACCGATAAGCTGCGATCACCTCGGCCAGCTCTGCGGTGTCGAGTGCACGCGGGGTTTCAAACGATTTGGTCGGGCGTACCAAACTGACATGACCTTGTGGGGCAATCGCGCTAGGGGCAACCGGCAATTGCCCATCCAAATACACCGGATCAGAAATCCGCCCCACATGCCACAGTTGCAGCACAATCCGGCCGCCAGCTTGATGCACGGCATCGGTGATCAGCTTCCAACCATCCACTTGCGCATCCGACCAAATACCGGGTGTGTTGGGATATCCCACGCCCATTGGTGTCACTGAGGTGGCTTCACTGATAATCAAACCGGCGCTGGCACGCTGCGCGTAGTATTCGGCCATCAGTGCATTGGGCACACGGCCTTCGCTGGCACGGCAACGGGTGAGCGGTGCCATGATGATCCGATTGGGCAGTTGCCACGCGCCGACCTGTAGAGGGGTGAATAAATTGGACATGAGTGCTCCTGACACACAATCGCATCGCGTTTGTATGTTTTTAAAAAACAAAGATTTAAAGATCGTGCTGCATTGCGTCTAAAAATGCTTGGATGGTTTGCTCATTGCGTTCAAAAAAGCACCACTGCCCGACTTTTTTGCAGCGAATCAATTCGGCTTTGTGTAACACCGCCAAATGATTCGATACCGTCGATTGCGACAATCCAATTTTTTGGTCGATCTGACCGGCACACACGCCTAAGCTGTGCGGCATGTCTTGATCGGGAAAATGCTGCTCAGGGTGTTTGAGCCACGTCAAAATCTCACGGCGTACCGGATTGGCAAGGGCTTTTAAGATTACATCAGCATTCATCACACACCATCTCGATTGGACACGGTCAGCATACGCCTTGCCAGTGGGCGTGTATATTGATTTTTACAAAACTATATATCTATTTTTTTCGATATA
>CALFYA010000236.1 GCA_937952925.1 uncultured Moraxellaceae bacterium | reverse complement strand
GAGATAACGTGATGTGACTGGAGTTCAGACGTGTGCTCTTCCGATCTAAAAAACCAACGCATGGACGATCACTCCGGCAAGATTGTGCTGGTATCTCAACATGTATCACGCCATATGGCTGTAGTGGCTTGGTGTGGATCTGATCTGACGATGGTTAAGCCCAGATTGCGTAGATCAACGTCAGACTACCGCCCATCACGATCACCACTCGACGCAACCATACAGCTGGCAAATATCGACCGATCCGTGCACCCAGCAGACCGCCCACTACCGCCCCCACAAACGCCATCGGCACCACCGACCAATCAATCAACCCTTGCCATGCCCAAATCAGCACGGCGACGAAATTGACCAAACCACCGAGTAAATTTTTGATCGCATTATTGACGGCCAGATCATGTACGCCAATCAGCAACAATCCTGCCATCAGCATCACCCCCATCCCCGCACTAAAAAAACCACCATAGGCGGCAATACTGCCCATGATGATCAGTCCCAGCACACCCAACACTTGATGCTCACGCTGCCCCATCAACCACGCTTGCAGCCGCTGACCATAGGCAAACAATATGGTGGCAATGCCCAATAAATACGGAATGGCGATTTTAAACTGCTGATTACCCACTTGATTCAGTGCCAGCGCACCGAGCACTGCTCCAATCAAACTGATCAAGATCAACCGCCACAGGTGGGGATAATTCGATAGATGCTGACGTGCTGACCACGCCGCCAAAGGATGTGCAGGCAATACTGCCGCTGCATTGCTGGCATTCGCCACAATCGGCGGCAAACCCAGACTCAAAAATACTGGAAAACTAAAAAACGTCCCGCCACCCGCCAGTGCATTGATCACTCCAGCAAGTAATCCTGCACCAGCAAGTAGCAGATGATCCATCAGCATCGACGGATCAACTCAGGCTTAGCCATGACGTTTGGCAAAGTCTTGCATAAAATTGACCAATGCTTGCACGCCTTCGAGTGGCACAGCGTTGTAGATGCTTGCGCGCATGCCACCGACTGAGCGGTGACCGGCCAAATTGAGCAAACCCGCCGCTTCGCTTTCTACCAAGAAGGCTTTTTCGAGGCTGCTATCGGCCAAGGTAAACGGCACATTCATGATCGAACGGTTAGGCTTGGCAATCGGGTTGGCATAAAAACCGCTCTGATCAATATAACCATACAGCAGCTCGGCTTTTTGCTGATTAACCGCTTGCATGGCGGTGACACCCCCTTGCGCTAGCAACCACTCAAACACCAGTCCAGACAAATACCACGCAAAGGTCGGCGGCGTGTTGATCATCGAGCCGTTTTTGGCTTGTGCCGCGTAGTCCATCAGCGCAGGAATACCGCTTTGCGCTTTACCGATCAGGTCATCACGCACAATCACGATGGTGAGTCCAGCGGGGCCAATGTTCTTTTGGGCGCCTGCGTAGATCAAGCCAAACTTCGACACGTCCAACTGCTCAGACAAAATGCTCGACGAGTAGTCGGCGACCAACGGCACATCCACTTGCGGGATAAAATCGTACTGCAAGCCACCAATGGTTTCGTTGGGGGTGTAGTGCAGATACGCTGCGCCTTGGGTCAACTGCCACTCCGCTTGCGCAGGCACATGCTTATAGCCGCCCGCTTTGCTTGATGCCGCCACGTTGACCTGACCAAAGCGACGTGCTTCTTCAATGGCTTTTTGTGACCAAATGCCGGTGTCGATATAGTCAGCGGTTTGACCTGCACCCAGTAAATTGAGCGGAATGGCCGAAAACTGCAAACTGGCACCACCTTGCAAAAACAATACTTTGTAGTTGCTAGGGATACCCAGCAATGTGCGCAAATCAGCTTCGGCTTTTTCGGCTACACCGACAAAATCATCCGAGCGGTGGCTCATTTCCATGATCGACAAACCGCGACCATGCCAATCGGCCAATTCTGTTTGAGCGCGTTCTAATACGGCAGTGGGCAGCGCCGCAGGGCCTGCGCAAAAGTTATAAGCTCGCATGATTCCTCCAATGCGCCAAAAATTTGAAATGGCGGCTATTTAAACATATTTATAAGGCTTAGGGACAATCGGGTGTTGCTGAGCAAACAATCTCTGAACGCTTGTGGTTTTTGATGAAAAACGTGGGGTGAGGATGAACTGGCATGTTGTGCATGCGCTTTTTAAGCAGATTGCCAAGCGATCGGATGCGCATAGACCTGTGCTGGACTGCCACAAGCGGCACTCTGAGCAGGAATGGATTTAAACACCTGCGAACCTGCCAAAATTGCACTCCCTGCCCCCACATGCACCCCTTTGTACAGATGAACCCCTGCCGCAATATACACCCCATCCTCAATGCCAATCGGTTGGCCGGTATTCAGACGCTGACCGGCGCCATCGAAGATTTTATGTGAATCTGAAGTGCGACAATGCAGCCCTTCGATCAAGCAATCTTTGCCAATTTCAATCGCCACACGCTCATGAGCATGGATGCGTGATTTGCCCAAAATACGGGTACGATCACCCACACTGATTTGACAAAAATTGGTACACCGAATTTGCCCACTCAGCTCACAATCATCACCAATCACCACCACCGCACCTTCGGCCAAGAAGAACTTGACGTGATGACAACGGACATTGCGACCAATCGTCAGTGATGCGTGTTTGCCAACAAAATGTATCTCGATTTTCGCCTGTGGATGATCGACGAATGTTCCAATCATGTGATTGTGGTTTTCTAATCCATGGATGGTCAGCATGATTATTCAGCCCAGCGAATATCGGATTTGACCACCCGTGCCGGATATCCTACGGCTAAGCTGTCTGCTGCAATCGGTGTATTCACCACACTATTGGCACCAATCACAGTGCCTTGCCCAATCGCCGCACCGCAACCCAACTGGCAGTTTTCAGCAATCCATACACGATCACCCACTTCAATGGGCGTGATGGGGTTAATCCGTTGTTCTGTGGCCGTGTTGATCAAGCTAACTGATTCAAATGCATGGATTTTGACATTTGCCAATAAACACCCTGCACCGATCTGGACGTGGTTATGTGCCGCCACTCGGATATGGCAAGGTTTATTCATTTTGGTGCCTGCGCCAATAGACACACGAGCGCCCGCTTGGATGATGATTTCCCCTCGAATCACGCAGCGATCCGCAATCTCCAATCGACCCTGAGCACCCAAAAAATGGATTTTGACCTGCTCAAGCTTGACCTGATCACCAAGCACCAACTGGTTGTTGACGCCCCGAAAGACCACCTCCCCTTCATGGGTCGTCGCCAGTCCTTGTAATGTATTGTGGTCTTGCCCTTTGATCACCAGCATGCTGCACTCCAAAAAAAAGATGAAGAAGGCTTGGCTTCTTCATCTTGATTGAATCACATTGATTATTCGGCGACAGATGCTGTGTCGGTCATCACCTCTTCATGAGTGGCGGCAAGCTCAACGTCTTCGACAACCTCAAGGTCATCACCGACGGCATCCACGCACACCACACCCACGAGCTGCTCTTCGGCCGAGATGCGCATCAGCATCACGCCTTGGGCATTACGGCCAGTCACGCTAACCCCGACGGCTGGTGTACGGATCAACGTCCCACCATCCGAGATCAGCAGCAACTCTTTGTCATCATCGACCGCCACGGCTTTGACCAACTCACCGTTACGCGCGCTGGTTTTGACCGCAATAATGCCTTTGCCACCACGGTTTTTGGTGGGAAAATCGGTGACTGGTGTACGCTTGCCATAGCCATTGGCACAAGCGGTGAGCACCTGACCACTTTCAGGCACCACCACCAACGACACCACGCGGCTGATGATATCACTGTTGCTGTCGTCGCCATCATCCTCTGCAACCACATCATCAGCGTCTTCATCAAGTTCGCTGTCCCACTGATTCGCCAGTGTGACGCGCATACCACGCACGCCTTTGGCCACCCGTCCCATCGCACGGACTTTATCTTCAGGGAAGCGAATCGCCTTGCCTTCGTTGGAAAACAGCATGATTTGCTGGCTACCGTCGGTAATTGCTGCACCGACCAAGGTGTCATCGCCTTTGAGGTCAATCGCAATCAGGCCGTTTTTACGCAAATGGGTAAACGCTTCGATCGCGACCCGTTTGACTGTGCCGCTGGCAGTTGCCATAAACACATAGTGACCTTCGGGGCGTTCTTTGATGGGCAAAATCGCGGTAATGCTTTCGCCGTCTTCGAGGGGCAATAGGTTGACCAGCGGACGACCTTTCGCCCCACGGCTGGCCATTGGCACTTCATAGGCTTTGAGGCCATATACCTTGCCACGACAGGTAAAGAACAAGGCGCTGGCATGGTTGGACATCACCACCAAATGCTCAATGTAGTCGTCTTCTTTCATCGAGGTAGCCGACTTGCCACGTCCACCACGACGCTGTGCGGCATAGTCGGTCAACGGCTGGGTTTTAGCATAACCGACGCTAGAGACGGTCAGCACCACTTGCTCTTCGGGGATCAAATCTTCACGGCTAAAATCGGCGCTAGACTCGACGATGTCGGTACGACGCGCATCGCCATATTGCGCCAACACAGCATTGAGTTCATCGCGGATCACGCCCATCAATTTGTCAAAGCTATCGACAATGCTTTGTAGCTCAGCGATTTGCGCCAAAATTTCGGTGTATTCGGCTTGCAGCTTGTCTTGCTCAAGACCAGTCAAACGATTGAGGCGCAGCTCCAAGATCGCGTTGACCTGAGCTGGTGACAACCGATAGATGTCCTCGGCCAAACCAAACGGACGATTGGGGTCTTCGCCTTCAATCTCTTCAGGACGGATCGAACGGCTACCCGCTTTGTCGAGCAGTGCGACCACGCCACCAGCTGCCCACTCACCCGCGAGCAGACGCTCACGCGCATCGCCAGTATTGGCAGACGTTTTGATGGTTTCAATGATCGCGTCGATGTTGGCGATTGCGACCGTGAGACCTTCGAGCAGATGCCCACGCTCACGCGCCTTACGCAATTCAAACAAGGTACGACGGGTGACCACTTCTTGACGATGGCGAATAAACGCTGCAATCAAATCGCGCAAATTCATCAGCTTGGGCTGGCCGTTGTCGAGCGCGACCATGTTGATGCTGTACGACGACTGCAATGGGGTTTGCAAAAACAGATTGTTGACGATGATCTCTGCGTTTTCGCCACGCTTGAGGTCAATCACGATCCGCATGCCGTCTTTGTCGGATTCGTCGCGCAGCTCGCTGATGCCGTCGAGTTTTTTCTCTTTGACCAACTCCGCAATCCGCTCAATCACGCGGGCTTTATTGGCTTGGTAGGGAATCTCGGTAAAGACGATGCTGCCGCGATTGGTTTTTTCGTCGGTTTCGATGTGGTATTTACCACGAATGTGCAAACGGCCTTTGCCAGTACGATAGGCATCGACAATGCCGCTTTTGCCATAAATGATGCCACCGGTGGGGAAATCAGGGCCGCTGATGTGCTGCATCAAGCCTTCGATGCTGATGCTGCTGTCGTCTACATAGGCCAAACAGGCATTCAGCACTTCGGTCATGTTGTGCGGCGCCATATTGGTCGCCATCCCCACCGCAATGCCTGCTGCGCCATTGACCAACAAATTGGGGATACGGGTGGGCAATACTTGCGGAATGCGCTCGGAGCCGTCGTAGTTGTCTTCCCAATCGACGGTGTCTTTATCAAGATCCGCCAGCAGGTCATGGGCAATACGGGTCATCCGCACTTCGGTGTAACGCATGGCCGCAGGGCTATCGCCATCGACCGAGCCGAAGTTGCCCTGACCATCGACCAGCAAGTAACGCAGGCTAAAATCTTGCGCCATCCGCACGATGGTGTCATACACCGCCGAATCTCCATGCGGGTGATATTTACCAATCACATCGCCGACCACACGGGCGGATTTTTTGTAGGCTTTGTTGTAGTCATTGCCCAACTCATGCATTGCGTACAAGACGCGACGATGCACCGGCTTGAGACCATCGCGCACATCGGGCAAGGCACGAGAAACGATCACGCTCATGGCGTAGTCAAGGTAGGATTGCTTGAGTTCATCCTCGATGGCAATCGGCCTGATTTCCGATACGCTCATGTACGCTCCTTTTGCACTCGTCTTTACAATTGCCAACGCCGGTGCATTCCACAAAAATCGTGATGAACACCCAACGAAAGCCAGTTAAATCTTTGGTTTTATTACCAATTTTTTTGATCAAAAATCAATCAAAAATCAATCGGTAAAAGATGCCCGATTGTAGCACAACTACACGACAAACGCAGGGTTTATACAGGGGTCACGACATGGTGTGACGCCATTCACAGGTACAAAAAAACCAGTCAATGACTGGTTTTGAGTCATCCCCCGCGCTTAACGAGTCTGCATCTGGGCAATCGCGTGTTTGACCAATGCAGCCACTTCCACAGGTCGCTCCAA
Source organism: uncultured Moraxellaceae bacterium (assembly GCA_937952925.1). Lineage (GTDB taxonomy): Bacteria > Pseudomonadota > Gammaproteobacteria > Pseudomonadales > Moraxellaceae > CALFYA01. The sequence continues at coordinate 22,308 of CALFYA010000236.1, read as the reverse complement.
CGGGAACATATGCCCACCTTTGGTCAAGGTAAACGGTACAGACAGCTGGCGCTCGACCCGCTGTGGAAAACCACGCTGATAAAACAAGCTGTCTTGCCCCACAATCAGCCGCGCAGGCACTTGGGGTGGACGACGCGGGGTCAACCACCACCATGAGGGATTGTTCCGGAAAATCGCCACTTCTACCGCTTTGGGGATCGTCAAGGTGACGCCACCATCGGCTGCCTCGGTCAAACCATGCGCAATATAGGCATCAAAACAGGCTTGATCAAAATGGGCAAAAAAACCGCGACCCCGCAAACGCTGGGCAGCATCTGCCCGACTCGGCCAGTGATCACGGCGTTTTTCGGAAATGCCCGCAGGGGTAATCTGATCGACAAAGGGACGATAAAAGTTTTTGGCCAGATGTAAACCAAACGAGTACGCCCCATTGATCAGTGGGGGATCAAGCATGATCACCATCTGCATCAACTCAGGCCGACGATAGGCTGCCATAAAGCTCAGTAGCGACCCCAGCGAATGACCCAGCGCAATCACCGGACGGCCTTGCGCTTGCCGCTCAATGCTGTCAATCACTTGATCGACCAGTTTAGGCCAATGATTGGTGACCGGAAACTTGGGGTCAGTGCCAATCAAAGGCAACGTGACAACATCGTAGTCGTCACGCAGTTGGTCAAGGAGCTTGCCGTAGACCGCTGAAGGAATCCCATTGGCGTGGGCAAAATGAATCAAAGGCTTCATTTGAGTTCGACAGACTGCTCTTCTAAAGACAGACGCAGTGTACTGCCCAACCCTTGCCCCATCGAAGCACCCAAGCGTTCAACCAAACCCTGCAAAGGATTGGCTTCAATGGTGTAATCTACCGAGTTGTCTACTTTGAGCTCACGCTCAAGGGTCAACAAACTTCCCGTTTTGTCGGCAAGGCCAAGTTTGATCGCTTGCGAGCCAGACCAAAATAAGCCGGAGAAGGTTTTGTCGTCTTCTTTGAGGCGCTTGCCCCGACCTTCCCGTACTGCCGCAATAAAATGACCATGTACTTCATCAAGGACGCCTTGGACATGTTGTTTTTCAAACGGATCAATCGGTTTGGTCATGCTCAAGATGTCTTTGTGCGCACCTGAGGTCATGGTGCGATCTTCCACGCCGAGCTTTTTGGTCAAATCTGCCAGCCCATAGTTGGGCATAATCACGCCAATTGAACCAACCAAACTTGAGGGATTAACCAAGATTTCATCAGCAGCCGATGCAATGTAATACGCACCCGACGCCCCAATATCACCAATAATCGCATAGACTTTTTTGTCTTTGTGCTCTGCGCGCAGACGTTTGATTTCTTGCCAAATCTCATCGGATTGCACCGGTGATCCACCGGGTGAATTGATTTGCAGCACCACCGCTTTGCTGTTTTTGTCGGCAAAAGCTTCGCCCAACGACTCAATCACATCGGGACTGACCACCCCACCACGCTCATCGCCAATGGCTCCATCAATGCTGATGACCGCAAGGTGTGGTGTGCTACGCCCAGCCAGCGGCGTATGCTCTTGCTGCGAGCACCCCCGTCCCAATGCAACCAAGATAAACAACACATACGCCAAGGTGATCAGCTTAAAAAAGATTCCCCAACGGCGCGCACGACGTTGTTCGTGTACAGACGCCATCACCACTTTTTCCAGCAACTGCCATTCTTGGCCTTGTGGTGCTGGCGATGATGACTGAGCGGTTTTACGATCTTCTGGTTCTGGTGGTACTGGCGGCCAGTTTGACATCTGATAAACCCTATTTCATTGGCAATGCCACAACACGCGGCAGGCGTTAAACATGCAACATAATACAAGGCTTGTCTATGGGGGTCGAACATCCTCGACACAAGTCCATCTTGGCGGACAAATCGACAGTCATATCTGTGCTAGCTTGAATCTCGACAGACCTTCTTCTAGGCTTGAGCCGTTTTTTGCCCCTGATTGTTTGTACTCATGACTTCATCTCCCCAGACTTCTGGTGCACTTGGCTTCTGGCTGCGTCTATTGGGTCGCCTGCCGCTTGGACTGCTACAAGCCTTTGCCGCACTCGTTGCTAGCATGTTGGCATGGTTTCCAGAAAAAGGTTTACTGTGCACCATTCGTCGCAACCTGCAACTGGCTTTTCCCGAATGGTCACCACAACAAATTAATCAGATCAGTCAACGCGCTCTGCATCACCAGCTGCTGTCGGCGGTTGAGTTTGTCAAATGTTGGCAAGAGTCGCCTGAACGCAATCTCAAGCGGATTCAAAAAGTCACTGGTCAGGAGTTGCTCACACAGGCACTCCAACACCCCAATGGCTGTATGGCGATTGTGCCGCACTACGGCAATTGGGAAATGATGAATGCATGGGTCAATCAGTTTGGTACGCCGATGATTATGTACAAACCCGACAACCATCCCGATGTCAATGCCTTGGTGTTAGCCGCTCGTACCCGCCTGAACACCATCCTTGCTCCCACCGATGAAACTGGCGTCCGCCAGATTTTTCGGGCGCTCAAACAAGGCGGTTTTACCATTATTTTGCCCGATCATATTCCAGACGCTTCAGGTGGCATGCTGTCTGATTTCTTTGGCATTCCAGTCTTGACCAGTACCCTTGCATCCAAATTGGCACAAAAAACCCAATGTGCGGTGGTGCAATTGTCCTGTATCCGCCAAGCCCATGATCCGCAGTCCTTTGAGGTCACCGTGGAATTGGCGCATCCAGACATGCTCAGCCGTGATCTTCAGCAATCCCTCAATGCCATGAATCACAGCATGGAGCAACTGATTCGGCGAGCACCTGAGCATTATCATTGGGGTTATAAACGCTACAAGGCCACCCCTCATTTGACCGATTATTATCATGTCGATGATGCGACAGCGACGGTGATGCGTCAGCAGGCGCACCATATCGCCCAGCAACACGCGCTCAATTCGGCCAACTAAGCCAAGGCCATCGGCTGCGCTGCTCTACAGGAGGCGCGAGGACGCCTTGCCCGAGCGTATAGGTTAAGGTACCACTGTCGATGGTCGAATCAATCTGCACGCCTGCTTGCTGCAACGTATCAATGACGACACGATGCGGATGTCCAAACCGATTGGCATAGCCTGCGGCAATCACAGCACGAACCGGCTGCACCGCTGCAATAAAATGCGCTGAACTGCTGGTTTTACTGCCATGATGCCCCACAATCAGCACATCAGCCCGTAAATCAGCACACATCAACAGCAACACCTGCTCCGTCAAGTGTCCGGCATCCCCCATGATCAACACGCGTGACACCTGACCGTTTGCATCTGGTGGCGTACTGATCCGCAGCACACACGATTGCTCATTGTCTGGTAAATCCGACCAACCTGTCGCAAATGGCGCCAACACCTCAAAACGCACCCCATCCCACAGCCATGTTTGCCCTGACACACAAGGCTGACTGTTGGGTAGCTCGGGCAATGGCTGCCCCAACTGCCAACGTCCCACAGCTGTAGCTTGCTGCAATATCGCAACCCCACCCGCGTGGTCTTGATCCGCATGGCTGATCATCACCCGATCAAGCTGCACTTGCCCAATGGTTTGCACGGCAGGTAGCACCACTTGCTGGGTCATCCCCGCCGTGCCGGTATCAAACAACAGGCGATGATTAGGGGTTTGAATCAGCACACTCAAACCTTGCCCCACATCAAGCACTTGGATTTTCAAGGGTGGTGGCGGACTAGACCACAACACCAATGGAAGCAACAATACACTCGGCCAGCGTGGCAATACTCCGCGTGGTAATAACCACCATGCGACCATCATCGCCAACACAGCCCACTGCCGCCCCTCCATGCGCCACGGCATCAACGCCTGTGGAAAAACATCCGCAAGTCCCCACAAGACCTGATGAAACACCCCCAGCAACGGCTCAGTGAGCTGCCAAATCCATACACCTGTATTGGTGTGAACTGTCCACGCCACCAGCCCCAACAAATTGAGGCCAATCACCAGCACCCCCAGCACGGGAATCGCCAGAAGATTGACCGGCCATGCCAACCACGATAGTTGCCCAAAAATCGCCAACACCAAGGGCAGTAAACTCAAGGTCAACATGCCTTGTAATCGGCTCATTTGTCCGATCTGTTGTTTGAAATATGCCCAGCGCCCTATTGGTGCGGTTGCCACCGGTTGGTGCCACAGCGACCACACCAGCAAAATTGCCACCGCCCCATAAGACAACCAAAACGCCGCCGACCACAACATCAAGGGATCAACAATCACCATCACCACCGCGATGATCAACAAACTTTTCAATACATTGAGATGTTTTTGCATATACATTGTCATGACAAAAACCGTTGCCATCGCCAAGGTACGCTGTGCCGGAATTTCAAACCCCGCCAACAAGGCATAAGCAGCCACCATCCCCCACCACAACGGCAACAGCAATCGTTGGCGTGGCTGCCACAGATACAGTCGCGGCCATCGATTCAACAAACCTTGCAGCAGCCATGTCCCGATTGCGGCCAAAAACAACACATGTGGGCCTGAGATCGCCAACAAATGACTAATCCCCATTTTTTGATACAACTGTTTGATCTCAGGTGTAATCAGTGCACGGTCACCTGTGAGCAACCCTAGTAGCACCCCATACTCAGGTGAATGAAATGGTCGAAATTGCTGTCGCAATGCACCACGTAGCCGCTGTAATTGGTCTAATTCGTTCGGCTGATCTGTTTTTAGTTGGGCATGTTGCAACGTGGCACGCGCCACGATATGACGGGTCAACAGCCATTGTTCTGCATCAAAGGCATGGTGAGAAGCCACCCCACGGATCGGCTTGACCTGTAGTCGCATCTGCCACAACTGCCCTGCGCGATACTGCTGATCCGCCTGAGCGGCAACACTTGGACTTGCCCCATACGGTAGATTGATCAGCCAGCGCTGCCCCTCATACTGCACAGGCTGCTGCACCACCACCACTTGCCGCCAGCCTTGATCAATATCATCGCTTAAACCTTCGATGCGAACGGTGGCCACCACCTCGTCCGCTTGTGTCCAGCGAGCTGCCAGCGCCATCTCACGCTGCTGACTGCCATAGCTCAGCCCCAGCCATACCGCACCTCCAACGCCCACCACAAGCAGGCTCAAACGCCAATACGGATGTTGAGCGACTCGTCCTTGTAGCAACAAGATCAGCGCGCCTAATAGCCACATGATGGGTGAGTATGGCAACGCCACCTGAGAAAAAACGCTGTAAATAACAGCAACTAAAAACACGAATCCATAGAAATACAGCACAACATCATCCCGTTTTTTTTCTAAATCGGTATACTGCCCACCGAGCTGATCTGCTGTGTGATCCACACATACTGGGTAGCTCGTGGTCTCTTCATTGGTCTGTTCATGGTTTTTCATGCCTAAGCACTTGATTCGACGCTATCTTCCCTCGCCTGAAAGCATTGCAGCTTTGCCCATGCTCGGACGTTTTGCGCCGCATCTTGCTGATCCGCGTCTATGGCATCTCAATCGTCATACTGTCGCAGGTGCCATGTATTGGGGCTTGTTTTGCTCATTTTTGCCGATGCCCATGCAGTTTTTACCCGCTGCACTGGGGGCGGTTTTTTTCCGAGTCAATTTACCGGTCAGCGTGGCGTTGGTGTGGCTGTCTAACCCACTCACCATGATTCCACTGTTATATATTGCGTATGCGATTGGCGCGACCGTACTGGGTGAGCCAATGATTCATATTTCACAAATTACTCAACTGTTTACCCAATGTATCAACTGGATGTTGGGGGAAGCCACCAATCCATTTGACAACACGCAAAGTGCTCAACTGCTCAAACCACTGATGATTGGTTGGTTGATTGAGGCCATCGTGGTCAGCCTGATTGGCGGTGCGCTGACCAAAGTCTTATGGCGCTGGCATGTGATCCATCATTGGAAAACTCGCCACCACCACCCCAAATCGGATCAATCCTCAGACTAACCAGCGACCATCTTGCATATGCAGCGTGCGGCCAGCTGCCGCCGCCAAATGCTCGTCGTGCGTCACCACCAACAGCGCCATATTCAGCGATTGGCGTAACTCTGCCAGCAAAGCCAAAATATCTTTGGCCGTTTTGCGATCCAAATTACCCGTCGGTTCATCGGCAAGTACCACCGCAGGCTTGCTGACCAATGCCCGTGCCATCGCCACCCGTTGCCGCTCGCCACCCGACAACTCAGACGGCTTGTGTGTTAGGCGATGTTTAAGGCCAACTTGCTCCAGCAAACTCACCGCTTGGGCGTGCGCCTCATCGACGGTGGTCTGTTGGCGCAAGAGTAATGGCATTGCCACGTTTTCAATCGCATCAAACTCTGGCAACAAATGGTGAAATTGATAGACAAAGCCCAAGTATTGATTGCGCAAATCCCCACGCTTGGTTTCATCTAAGCGACTCAAGGGTTGTCCCATCAATTCCACGCTGCCACTGGTAGGCAAATCGAGTCCGCCCAGCAAATGCAATAACGTGCTTTTACCTGAACCACTCGCTCCCACAATCGACACAAACTCACCAGCCTCAATCCACAGATCCAGACCTTGCAAAATGGTGACATCGTGGCGGCCATCATGCACACGCTTGACCAACTGTGTGGCTTGCAAAATCGGCTTACTCATAGCGTAGTGCCTCCGCGGGCTGAATGCGTGCTGCACGACGTGCGGGATAAATGGTGGCAAAAAAGCTAAGCAATAGCGACACACCAACCACCACACACACATCTTGCCAGCGCAAATAAGACGGCAAATAATTGACAAAATATGCATCAAATAAACGTAAGCCAAACACTTGATTGATCCACGAGAGAAAGTCACTAATCCCCAGCGCAGCGCCAATGCCGAGTATTGCACCCGCCACAGTACCCACCGCCCCAATCACCACCCCTTGCACCATAAAAATTTGGGTAATGGTTTTGGGCGATGCTCCTAGTGTCCGCAAAATCGCAATGTCCGCTTTTTTGTCGGTGACCACCATCACAAGACTGGATACAATGTTAAATGCTGCCACCAACACAATCAAAAACAAGAGCAGCGACACCATGGCCTTTTCCATTTGGATCGCCGAAAACAAATTGCCGTGGGTTTGTGTCCAATCACTGGCATAAAAGTTCGGTTGATTGAGACGTGTTACCAAACCATAGGCGGCTTCAGGCGCGGCAAAAATATCGTCCATTTTCATCCGCACGCCTTGTGCGCCATCGGGCAAACGCAATAAGCGAGCGGCATCATTGAGGGCAACATAGCCCAGCATCGAATCGACTTCAGCGCCAATATTAAAAATACCCACCACGGTAAAACGTTTAAAGCGTGGTACAACCCCTGCGGGTGATGGTGAGGCTTCTGGCAACACCAAGGTGACCTTATCACCTACACTCAAACCCAAACCGTCGGCCAAACCTTGACCGAGCACAATGCCAAAATCACCGGTTTGTAGTGCATCGAGCTTGCCAGCGGTCATATGGTTTTGAATAATCGACACTCGTTGCTCAAGTGCTGGATCTATGCCATAAATCATGATGCCAGACACTTGGCCTTGTGCGGTGAGCATCCCTTGGATTTGGGTAAAGGGTGCAGCCGCAACAACATGAGGTTGTTGCTGCGCTTTTTCGACCAATGCCGGCCAATCTTGAATGATTTCGCTGGAAGACACAGTCGCTTGCGGTATCATGCCAAGAATGCGATTCTTCAGCTCACGGTCAAACCCATTCATCACCGACAACACGGTAATGAGGACAGCCACCCCGAGTGTCAGTCCAATCATCGACACCAATGCGATGAATGAGACGAATCGATTGCTTCGCTGAGCACGGGTGTATCGAAACCCAATAAACAGCGAGATTGGTTTAAACATAAGGTTAACCCGAGGACGTAAAATGAAAACCCCACAGCAGGACGCTAGTCATAGCGAACGCCGCCTCCTGTCGCGCATCAATGCCTCATTGCGTATCAACTATCAATTGATCACTCGCAGTGATGCGCTCAAGGATCCTTATGAGCCAGGCTTTGTCCTGCCCCGCTATTTCCTACTGCTCGCCGAACTCGACCAGATTGATAGTGTCAACAAGCAACTCGCCGACACCCTCAACGACGAACACCCGACCATTGCCCGCGCACTCAACTTGATGAATCAAAAACTCGATTTGATCACCGGTGCATTTTACGACGCAATGGTCGAGTCGATGCTGCCTAGTCCGACTCGCGTCAATATCTCTGAGAGCGGTCTGTCGTTTTATGCACGCGAGCGCATTGCACCCGGTACGCATCTACACTTGTCGATTAGCCATCCCAACAATGCTTTTCATCTTGCTGCGACAGCACGCGTCGTGTACTCCGAAGACGAAGACCTTGAAGGCTATCGTACAGGGGCATACTTTATTAGCTTGCATCCCAACGACCGCTCCAAGCTTGCCGAAAGTATCAGCCGTAAAATGGCTGAAGATGCAGCCATGCATGGCTACAACCTACCCGACGCCTATATGGGCTAAGCAAAACGTGCCTACCATAAGGCAAGGCACGTCGAATGTGTGTAAGAAATTGTTGATTGTCCACAGGTTGAACTCAAAATTTTTTGCACACTATGCAGATTGTGGCCGCAAGTTTTGTGCAAAATAACAGCCCAATCCGAGCAGCACCACCAACAGCCCCCACAAGGTTTGGCTGGCAAAATTCTCATGATTGAGCAGATAGCCGAGCAGCATGGCAAAAATTGGGGTCATTAAGGTGCTCAAGGCCACCGTGGTCGGTTTGATTTTTTGTACCAAATCAAAGTAACACAACATCGCGACGACTGACGCCATCACCACGCTATAGCCAATCGCGATCAGACTTTTGGCATCCGGTATCGCGAGTGGACGATCTGCCCAAAATAGCGGCAACATCAAGGCCATCCCCACCGCTGACAGGATGAGTGATCCCGTGGTTTGGGTCATCGGATGCAAGCCTGCATCCGTGCGTTGTACCGCAAACATCGACACCACATACAGCAGTACACCGAGCAAAATCCAGCCGACACCAACAGGGCTTAAGGTCAGTTCACCCTGACTCAATCCCATCGCATAAGCCATCCCTAACATGCCGAGCATCATGCCAATCCATTGGATAAAGGCGAGTTTTTGGGTACGAAACACCGCATGTCCCAAAAATCCTGCAAATAACGGCGATAGGCCAAACAACACCGAAATCATCGCGGAAGGTAAATGACCTGCGCCCAAATAACAGCACAGCATGGCTCCCCACAAGCCAATTCCACCCGCGGCATAGCTTTTGATGGCGACGCGATCAAGCCTGAGTGATTGTTTCATCATCAGCAGCACCACATAAGCCAGTGGTGCAGCCAATACAAAACGACAGGCCAGCGCCCACACTGGATGAAGCTCGCGAATGCTCCACGCCACCGCCAGTGGAGTGGATGACCAAATCGCCACCACTGCCACATAACGACTGGCAATCGACCAGTTGAGCGCGCTGCTCTGTGGGGGTTCTTCTAAACTGCTCATGTTGTTGTCCTCGTGAGTACAAAATAAAACAGGCCGCTAAATGCGGCCTGTGATGAAGTTTGGAGTGAACTAACTTCGTCGCTGACCGCTGTGCAGACACGCACAGACTCGCCATGCGGCCACTCGGCGCATGGACAACGGTTTAATCAGAGCAACGAGGTTGTTCATGGTTTGATCAACTGAAGAATACCGTTTGAGATTACGGCGTTTGTGGTGGGGGAAGCAACTTCTTTTTGCGCTGTACGATCATTTTTTCCAGCGAGTCCGCAAAGGCTTTACGGTCACGCTCAGACAGCGGTGGAGGGCCTCCGGTTTGTACGCCTGCGCCACGCAATACATCCATATAATCACGCAAATGCAAACGCGCACGCACATTACTGGCGGTAAAAATCTCACCACGCGGATGAATCGCATCACCCAATTTTTCAATCACTTGCGCCGCAAGCGGAATATCTTGGGTCACGACCAAATCATCGGGCTGCATCTGGTTGATGATTTCCTGATCCGCACGATCCGCACCCTGCTCGACTTGAATCGAGCGAATCAGGCGTGATGGGCGGATGCCCAGCGGTTGGTTGGCCACAAAAATGACTTGTAGGCGATGGCGATCTGAGACTTTAAATAAAAATTCTTTGAGCGCGCGTGGGCAGGCATCGGCGTCTACCCACAGCGTAAAGGGACAATCAATCGGTTGGTTCATACCAGCAACACCGTGAAGACAACCTGTCTACCTTAGCGAGGTGCCATCCGAATTGCACCATCCAAACGGATGGTTTCGCCATTCATAAAGCTATTTTCCACGATATGCAGCGCGAGCTGAGCATATTCGCTGGGATAACCCAAACGTTTGGGGAATTGCGTCATCTCGATCAAGGGCAACTTGACGCTATCAGGCGAGGCATTCATCAATGGGGTATTGAAAATGCCAGGGGCAATGGTGTTGACCCGCACCCCGATCATGGCCAAATCACGGGCAAGTGGCAAGGTCATGCCCACCACGCCGCCTTTGGAGGCCGAATAAGCGACTTGACCAATCTGACCATCAAACGCAGCAACTGATGCGGTGTTGATGATCACACCACGCTCACCATCATCGTTTGGGGTATTGGTTTGCATCGCAGCAGCAGCCAAGCGAGTGACGTTGAAGGTGCCGATCAAGTTGATGCCAATCACACGGGCAAACGCATCGAGGGGCATGGGGCCATTTTTACCCACGGTACGACTTGCTGAGCCAATGCCTGCGCAGTTGACACAAATATGCACCGCACCAAAAATGCTTTTGACTTGCTCAATCGCCGCATGTACCGACACTTCATCGGTTACATTGACCACAAACGCACGCGCCGCTTTGCCCAAGCGCTCAACCGCCGCTTGGCCTTGCTCAGCGTTCAGATCAAAAATCGCAACCTTGGCACCTTTTTCGACCAAAGCTTCTGCGGTCGCCAAACCCAGTCCTGATGCACCACCGGTAATGATGGCGACTTTATCGCGTAGTTGCATGTTGTCTTATCTCCTCAAGCAGAAGTCCACATGTCGGCAGCGATTAAAACATAGCGCTCTACGGATGTATTCGGCATTTTTGATCAGATATTGCGATCAAGATGAGTGCCTTTACCATTTTTTGCTTGAAATTTCTCACCAAAAACGCCATGCAATACACAGCAGCCCATCCTATGGCTTGCCCACTTACATTCAACTGCCGATGGAGCGATCAATGACCCAAGCCACGTCAATCCCAACTCACCACGCACAAGCTCCTGAAACCCTCACCATTGGGTGCGATGTGATGGGCGGACACGGCCAACATTGGGCAATGTTGAGTGATGATCCCAATCGGGATATCCCGCTTTGGCTACAACTCGCGGTTGATGATGCTGCACTGCCGCAAGGGCTACATCAAAGCGATGCGGCCATGCCCAAACAACATTGGTTAATCCAAGGCCCCCAACGTGCCATCCACATCACCCAGATTATTGATATTGATGAGCATGAGCATCCGCTAGGTTTGCGTAATGCTTATCCCAGCCTCGACAGCCCGCATTTTCGACCGGTCAAAATCCATCGGGTGCTGACCTGCCCCGACAGTCAAGATGCTGTGCTCAATCTTGAAACCACCGATGGCATCACCATCCATGCCTTTGACAGTTTGTATGCCATCAATGCCCCTCTTTACCAAAAAGATCAGGTATACAGTGCTTGTTTTAGCGCATGGGCATACGGACTTGAACGCGTCGGCATGCATGAAGAGCTGCTCGTCGATGATCCTGCGGCGATTCGGCATCATCGCGCCCTCAATGCGATTTTGGCCGAAAACGGCGGGGTTGCACCGGATGATCTACAGGCACGTCTTGATGCGTGGCAGCCTGCAAACTCTGATGATGAAGCCCCTGTGACCCTTGATCTCTCGAAGATGGCCGCCTATTTGTTTGGGGAAACCTTTGGGCAAGAAGATGAAGCATGGTTTCAAGGTGAAATTATTGGCGCCCAAACGGTTGAGTTTATGCAGCGACCCATTGATTTATTCGATGTGGTGATTTTGCGTGAGCAACATACTCAGCCTTTTGTGATTCGCTTGGCTTATGCAAATCGATCAGAAAACAAACAACATTTTCAGGTCGGAGCATATATTCGCGGCAACATCTGGATGCAAGTGGCAATCCATGTTACAACTTGATGAAGTGATCAAAACGATTGCTTTTTTTGGTTGATGCAGGATTGCAACATGAAGCCACATCTGACACCGACGCTTTCTCACCGTGCCAACACCAAGCCTCGTGTTGAGCCAATGTCGTTGGTGTTTTTTGTGCTTGGATTACTGTTGGCTGCGAGTTTTTAATCTAAGCTGACACGTCTAATTTTATTCTGAAGTATTTTTTCATCCCGATTTTTAAACTGTGAAATCCATCACATTTCAAACAACCCACAGCCATCAGTGTTCGCCGATGGCTGTGTATTGATATTATTCAGTCACGCTCAATACGCGCTTGAACAGGTCTTTTTGCTCTTGGCTTGGACGTGCCGTTTGCAGTGCCATCAGTTGGCTCATATCGCCTTGCACTTTGATTTTGCCAGTCATGAATGCTTGCATTGCCGCAGCCATGTCAAACTCCAAGAACACTTTACGCAGGGTGTCACCATCCAAAATCAACGTAGTTTTGGCATCGGCCGCTGCACCACGTTGGATTTTGCCACCAGCCAGTGCCATGCTGACATCACCCGCAGGGGTGCCAGTCACGTTTAGGTTCAATGACAAGCCAGCCAATGCAGGTGGCAAGTTCAGATCGCCAGCTTCGGCAGTCATTTTTTCAACGGTATCAAACCAGTCAGTGGTCAAAAAAGCAGGCATGTTCATTCCTCTTTGAAAGTTGCAAGCATCTTACGTTGCAGGGAGTCCTTGGGTGTGATTCCCCTTGGGGTAAATCCAAAGGTCGCAGCGCCCACATCTTATAGCAGACTCACCCCCACCTCGTCATGGCACAAATGTTCTTTTCATAGGCAGATGCGTTGAAAACGCGTGAATTTTAAGTCACAAAATCATTTTATTCCGAGTTTTTTGCTTTGTTTTCAATTCCTACCGATTAGGTCAAGTTAATAAAAACTTTGGGTTTTGGGCACAATTTGAGTGCATCGAACGTAAAAAAATTTTAAAATAGGACACTTTTTGTGTATTGCAGGCGATTTCAACGTTTGTTGTATCGCAGGTGGAGCTTGTGTCTTTTATCCTCAGTTCGCTGGGAAAAAGCCATCAGTTTTAGCCCTGTGGCTCTGTATTTTTGGGGATGACCACCTCGGTGGTTCTTTTAAAAATAAGAGCATAGCCATACTGCCTGACGTCTGTTCACTGCAACTGTTTTGCTGTTGCGGCTTTCAAGGAGCCCGTGCATGAGTCATTCTTCATCCGGACTGGCACCCGTCAAATATGAGACCGAACTGGTTCGCCTTTTTACCATCATGGCGGTGGTATGGGGTATCGTCGGTATGGGTTTAGGCGTGTTAATCGCCTCCCAACTCGCTTGGCCTGCCTTAAATTTTGACACCTCTTGGTTTTCATTTGGTCGCTTGCGTCCTTTGCACACCAATGCGGTGATTTTTGCTTTCGGGGGGTCGGCGCTATTTGCGACCTCGTACTATATCGCCCAACGCACTTGTGAAACCCCGTTGTTTGCGCCTCGTTTGGCGTGGTTTACCTTTTGGGGTTGGCAAGCGGCGATTGTGGGTGCGGTGATCACCCTCCCACTGGGGATTACCTCAGCCAAAGAATATGCTGAACTCGAATGGCCGATTGACCTGCTGATTGCTGCCGTCTGGGTGTCTTATGCAGTGGTGTTCTTTGGAACATTGATCAATCGTCGTACCTCACATATTTATGTGGCCAACTGGTTCTTTGGTGCATTTATTATCACCATCGGCCTGTTGCATGTGGTCAACAGTCTTGTTGTGCCTTTGGGTCTGTTTAAATCTTACTCGCTGTTTAGCGGTGCAACCGATGCGATGGTGCAGTGGTGGTACGGCCATAACGCGGTAGGATTCTTCTTGACCGCAGCATTCTTGGGGATGATGTATTACTTCATTCCGGTGCAAGTGGGTCGTCCGGTCTATTCCTATCGCTTGTCGATTGTCCACTTCTGGGCATTGATTGCTTTGTATATGTGGGCAGGTGCGCACCATTTGCACTACTCGGCTTTGCCAGACTGGACGCAGTCGTTGGGTATGGTGTTCTCCTTGATTTTGTTTGCGCCATCATGGGGCGGCATGATCAACGGGATTATGACCATGTCGGGCAGCTGGGATCGTTTGCGGACTGATCCGATCATTCGTTTCTTGATCGTTGCATTGTCGTTCTATGCGATGTCGACCTTCGAAGGCCCGATGATGTCGATCAAGACCGTCAACGCCTTGTCACACAATACCGACTGGACCGTCGGTCACGTTCACTCCGGCGCACTCGGCTGGGTGGGCATGATCACCATCGGTTCGCTGTATGTGTTGATTCCTCGTGTGTTTAACCGTCAATCCATGTACTCCATCAAACTGATCAACTTGCACTTCTGGTTGGCCACTGTTGGGGTGATTTTCTACATCGTGTCGATGTGGATTTCGGGGATTACCCAAGGGTTGATGTGGCGTGCCACCAACGAAGTCGATGGGACATTGACTTATAGCTTCGTTGAAAGCGTGGTCGCTTCTCACTGGCCGTATGTCGGTCGTGCCTTTGGTGGCTTCTTGTATTGGTCTGGGATGTTGGTGATGGCGTACAACTTGTACATGACCATCAAAGCACCTGCGCCTGCACTTGAAGACCAAAAAACCAACACTGTTGCGGCATAAGGGGAGCAAACGCTATGGCAGGTACTGCCCATGAGGTGGTTGAGAAGAACACCGGCTTGATGATGATCTTGATCGTGGTGGCAATTAGCTTTGCAACATTGGTCGAAATCGTGCCGTTGATCTTCCTTGATAAAGTCAATACGCCGATCCAAGGGATGAAGCCTTGGACAGCACTTGAACTCGAAGGCCGTGATGTGTACATCCGTGAAGGTTGTCACGTGTGTCACACCCAGATGATTCGTCCATTGCGTGCCGAAACCGAGCGTTACGGCCCGTACTCCCGTGCAGGTGAGTCGGTGTGGGATCACCCCTTCTTGTGGGGTTCCAAACGGACTGGCCCTGATCTGGCGCGTGTGGGTCAAAAATACTCAGATGAATGGCAGCGCGTGCATTTGATCAATCCCCGTGATGTCGTGCCGGAATCGGTGATGCCATCGTATCCGTGGTTGGCCAAACGCACCCTTGATGCGGCTCAGACTCAAGAAAAAATGCGTTTGTTCCGCGATAGCTTTGGTGTGCCGTATACCGATGCAGATATTGAAGCTGCACCGGACATGGTACAGGGTCGCACCGAGTTGGATGCCGTGGTTGCATACCTGCAACAACTTGGCGTCGCCATGAAGGGTCAACGCTAATGAGCCTGTCGCTGTGGCATAGCATTGCGACCATCGTCGCAATGGCTGCATTTTTTGCGGTGTGCTGGTGGGCATACTCTCCCAAAAACCGTCAACGGTTTGAAGAAGACGCCAAGCTGGTGTTTAACGACGATCTGCGGCCACCAGCGACATCTGAGACTGAATCAAGAGAGAAACCATAATGACCACATTTTGGAGCTTATGGGTTGCCATTCTATCAATGGGCTGTTGGGTGTTTGTGACGGGCACACTGATTTTTGTCCTGCGCATGAAGCCGACCCTTGAGGAAGATGGCACCACAGGCCACGTTTACGACGGTATTCGTGAATATGACAAACCCATGCCACGCTGGTGGCTCACCATTTTCTGGTTGAGTATTGTATGGGGCTTGGGTTATTTCGCTGCCTATCCATCCTTGGGCAACTGGGAAGGCTTTTTGCGGATTCAACATCAAGATGGCTCGGTGACCCCATGGACATCCGCCAACGAGATGCAAAACGAATTTGATCGCAACAACACCAAGTTTTTGAACGAGTACAAACAGCGTTTTGGCACCATGACAGTTGCTGAAATGTCGGATGATCCTCGTGCGATCAAGATGGGTCAGCGCTTGTTTTTGCAAAACTGTGCAGTGTGCCACGGCTCTGCGGCCAAAGGCGCAGTGGGCTTCCCCAACCTGACCGACAACGACTGGTTGTATGGTGGCAAGCCTGAAAACATCGTTGAAACCCTGCACAAAGGCCGTAAAGGTGGCATGCCGGCATGGAAAGACAAACTGGGTGAAGATGGCGTCAAAGCCACTGCCGAGTATGTGATGTCCTTGTCGGGTCGTGGCAACTTGAATGGCGCATTGCTGGAAGAAGGTCAAAAACTCTTCAAAGCCAACTGTGTCGCCTGTCACGGTGCCGATGGCAAAGGCAATACAGCTGTCGGTGCTCCCAATCTGACCGACAACATCTGGTTGTTTGGTGGTGATCGTAAAGATATCCGTGCCACCTTGCGGCATGGTCGTGCAGGTGTGATGCCTGCTTGGGAAGAGAAACTCGGTAATGAGCGGATCAACCTGCTCGCTGCCTATGTGTATCAATTGTCCAAGAAGTAATTCTGGCAAGACAGTCGTCTGAGGTTCAGGCGACTGTCTCATCTCGCAAATGATTGAGTTGTCAAATTCAACCCATCAGTTTTTCTACTAACGCACAGTCAAAAAAACCGTTTGGTCGGCTCATTTGGCAGGCGTACAGTAGAAAAGATGTATTGAATTTGCCAGTTTAGTGTGCTGCACAAATTCATCGCAGGGCTGATGTTTCTTTTTCTTCCAGCCAATGGTGTATTTACATGAGCGAGAAGATTCCCGTCCGCAACATCTCCAAAGATGCTGTGCAAAGTTTCCACCCCGAATTTACCGCCAAACGGCAAAAAATTCACACCAAATTGATCCGTGGCTTTTATCAAAATATTCGCACCATCAGCATGTATAGCCTGATGGTGTTGTTTGTCTTGTTGCCATTTTTGCGTTGGGATGGTCGTCAGGCATCGCTGTTTGATATTCCCCATCGTCAATTTTATGTCTTTAGCCAGACCTTTATGCCACAAGATCTGTTCTTGTTGTCTTGGCTGTTTATTATGGCGGCCTTTGTGCTGTTTGTGGCGACGGTGTTTGGTGGCCGTGTATTTTGCGGCTACAGCTGTCCGCAGACCATTTGGGTCAATTTGTTTATGCATGTGGAAAAATGGTTTGAGGGCGAGCGCCATCAACGTATCCGCTTAGACAAAGCCCCCATGACCGTCAACAAGTTGTTGCGACGTACTGGTAAGCATCTGGTGTGGTTGGCGATTGCCCTACTGACTGGTCTCACCTTTGTTAGCTATTTTAGCTCAGTAGAAGATCTTTATGGATCTTGGCAATGGCTGTCGGTTGCAGGATTATCGATTCCTCTGCCCGATTGGAATATTTATCAAGTCGTGTTTATCTCGATTTTTACGGTCGCCACCTACATGAATGCCGGTTGGATGCGTGAGCAAATGTGCTTTCACATTTGCCCCTATGGCCGCTTTCAGAGCGTGATGTTTGATCGTGATACCTTGATTGTATCGTATGATGCCGAACGCGGTGAGCCACGCGGTGCACGCAAACGCAATAGCAGCAAAACCGAAGAGCTTGGTGATTGTATCGACTGTAATTTGTGCGTGCACGTCTGCCCAACTGGCATTGATATCCGCGATGGCCTACAAATGGAATGTATCCAATGCGCGGCCTGTGTGGATGCCTGCGATAGTGTGATGGATCGGATGGGTTATGCGCGCGGTTTGGTGCGCTACACCACTGAGCGTGAACTGGTCGAGAAAGAAAAAACCCATTGGCTACGCCCACGCTTGATTGGCTATAGTGCGGTGCTTGCGATCATGTTTGCGCTGTTTGCATGGACACTCGTCGCACGGGTGCCGCTACAAATCGAGGCGATTCGTGACCGCAATCAGCTGTATCGGGTCAGCCCTGATGGTCAGACGGTTGAAAATGTTTACTTGCTGAAGATCACCAATAAAACCCAAAATGAGCAAGAATATCGCATCAGTATGAGTGCACCCAACGGCCTGCGTTTGGACATGCGTCGTCCTGAGATCTTGCTTGATGCAGGTGAAGTGTATGAAGTGCCACTCACCGTGGTGGGCGATATGAATCGCGTGCGTCGTGCTGAAGTGCCGATTACCTTCAAGGTGAATGGGATCACTGATCCGAGCTTGAGCGCGTCGGTCGAAAACCGCTTCCGCGCCCCTAGTGCCAGTGAACGCGCCAAAGCCCTACGCGCTGAACAACGTGAAATGGAGTAAGCATGTCTAGTCCTGCCCCCGCACAAGCCCCACAAAAGCCTTGGTATCGCCATGGCTATGTGTGGCTGGTGATTGGCCTACCGCTGCTATCAGTGGTGGTGAGTTTAAGCTTTGTGCGTACCGCCCTGACTCACAAAGATGACATGGTGCGTGATGATTGGTATATGGATGGCAAAACCCTAGAGCAAGACTTGTCGCGCGATCGTGCGGCACTCGATGCAGGGATTCATGCCAACATCAACGTACAGCCGGATGGCCTGATCGATGTGCAGTTTCGCTCCAACAAACCGATCGAATGGCCAGCAATGATGTGGCTGAATTTGTATCATCCAATCCATGAGCAACAAGACCTAAAAATCACACTCAAGCAGCAAGATGCAACGGGGCATTATCAGGGTCGCTCTATGGATGTGGTACAACTCAAGGGCAAATACCATGCTGAGGTGGAGGATGGTGGCATCTGGCGTTTGCAACAAACCGTTCAACTGCCGATTCAGCAACTGACCTTACATCCAGTCAAAGTCTTGCGTTGATCAATCTGATGGGGTGAGCGGATGCCGCGTTCTGCGGCACCGCTCCGAGCAATACACCACCGATTCCCAACAGCGCTCCCACTTTTTGCGCCAGTCAAATGGGCGCAAGCAGACCGGACAGGTTTTGCTCGGGAGATGTGGTTTGCGGTGGGTCATTCATGCTCCAACTTTAAGCCAAGGTGATGTTGAGTACATCCAAACGGTTTTTCATCACTTCAGGGTCAACGGGTTCGACCGTCGCTTTCAATCCTTCAAAATCAAACAGCTCACGGTCGGCCAGCTGCGAGGGCGCGACGTTTTGGATCGCCCCGAAAATACTCGCCAAGCGTTTGGGATATTGCTGATCCCAGTCGCGCAACATGTCGTTGAGGATGGCACGTTGTAGATTTTCTTGGCTACCACAAAGGTTGCACGGAATAATCGGGAATTGACGCATTTTGGCGTATTTGATGATGTCTTTTTCGCAGACATAAGCCAGCGGGCGAATCAGCACATTACGGCCATTATCCGACAGCAATTTGGGTGGCATGGCTTTGAGGCTGCCGCCATGAAACAGATTCAAAAAGAACGTCGCCAGAATATCATCACGATGATGGCCAAGTGCCACTTTGGTCGCGCCAATCTCTTCGGCAAAACCATACAACGAGCCACGACGCAATCGTGAGCACACCGCGCAGTAAGTCTTACCTTCGGGGGTCAAACGTTTGACGATGCTGTAGGTGTCTTTTTCCAAGATATAGTGTGGTACACCGCGTGCGGTCAAATAATTGGGCAACACATCTTCGGGGAAGTTCGGCTGCTTTTGATCCAGATTGACCGCCA
The DNA here is from genome assembly GCA_937952925.1 of uncultured Moraxellaceae bacterium. Taxonomy (GTDB): domain Bacteria; phylum Pseudomonadota; class Gammaproteobacteria; order Pseudomonadales; family Moraxellaceae; genus CALFYA01. The sequence continues at coordinate 2,642 of CALFYA010000236.1, read as the reverse complement.
CAATATCAAATTTGATCGGGGCGATTTTTTGTAGACTGAGCAACAGATCAAGCAGGGTGTAACTGTCTTTGCCGCCGGATAAGCACACCATGACCCGATCACCATCTTCAATCATGTTGAAGTCACGGATCGCGTGTGCCACTTGGCGACGCAGCTTTTTTTGCAGTCGATGAAAGGCCGTGGTGGTGGGTGGTGGCATGTCTAACTCCACCTTTAACTCAGGACTAAGCGGCTCAAACACACTCACAGATGAACTCACGGCGGCAACCCCCAAACGTCTAGCAATCACAGCGCGCGATTCTACCCGAAAAACGCCAATCTGCGGCAAATGACTGTTTGTTGCTTTTATCGACACATAAGTTCACAAAGCGCTTGACTTTGGCATGGTTGTTTTTGTGATTCGCGTCCAAAAAGTTGTCCACAGAACCTGTGGATAAGTCTGTGGATAAGTCCCGACTTGACACGATTCTGTAATGCAATAACAAGGGCTTCCGTTAACTTGATTACTTTTTGATCAACACATTTTATTTATATTTTTCAAATACTTAAAAAAATCAACAGACAACCCCTAGTTTTTTTTTACAAAAATGCTGACAAGTGGTCATTTAACCGACATTCAACTGTCATCTGCTTGTTTTTTAATCATGGGTCGCTACAAAACAGTGCTATTTGCCCCGTTGCGTTGCGGCTTTGTTTTGTTAAACTGCGTAACAAGCAAGAATGGATCTCGGATAAAACCATGTTAGCTGCACCGCCGCATCGCTCCACACGTCACACGCACTACATTGGTGCACTTATTTGTGGCTTATTGCTGAGTGGTCTGACTCATGCTGGTCATATGTATGTGTTTAAAGATGATGAGGGCAATGTGCTGCTGACCAATGTGGTGGGCAAAAGCAAGAAGCCGCAAGGCGATCAATTTAGCGGTTACACCACCAAAGTCAAAGTCACTTACTACGCCGACACCAACGTCCATAGCTACAGCAATTGGGGCAGCAGTGAATCGTCGGTGTTGCCAAGCTACAGCAAAAATAAAAACGCTTATGACCATCTGATTGCCACCGCTGCAAGCACCTATAATCTCGATCAAGGGCTACTCAAAGCCATGATGCATACCGAGTCGGGATTTAATCCAAGTGCGCGTTCGCCAGTCGGTGCACAAGGTTTGATGCAGCTGATGCCCGCCACTGCGCGGCGCTTTGCGGTTGGTAATGCATGGGATCCTGCGCAAAATATTGAAGGTGGCGCAAAATATTTGCAGTTTTTGCTCAAACGTTTTAATCACAACTGGGAACTGGCAATTGCGGCCTATAACGCGGGTGAAGGCAATGTGGATAAATACAACGGGATTCCACCCTTTCGCGAGACCCAAGACTATGTCAAACGGGTGATGAGCCGTTATCGCAACTTGTATAGCAATATGACCAGCAGTCCAACGCTTGCACAAGCCAAAACGTCTGATTCGGCGTATACCCAGTCGGCACTAGACGCATTACAACAAAAACGTTGACACATCAGCATCCAAAATGATGTGTATGGTGTTACGTAGCTTCTCTTGAATTTGTCCGATTCAATAGCATCATAAGGATACCTGAGCAAGTCCTGCTCTTTTTTAGAGGTATTCCTTCATGTTGCGGATTGGTTTGTTTTTGCTGACCAACCTCGCTGTGGTGCTGGTGGTCGGCATCATTCTTTCGGTCTTGGGTGTCGGTAAGACCCATACAGCAGATGGTTTAAATTATACCAACTTGCTGATCATGTGTTTTGCTTATGGCATGGTGGGATCAGCGATTTCCTTATTTTTATCCAAGCCGATTGCCAAATGGACAACCGGCACACAAGTGATTGAGCAACCGACCAATCAAGCCGAGGCTTGGTTGATGCGCACGGTGCAAGAACTGTCTCAACGTGCTGGGATTAGCATGCCTGAAGTTGGGATTTTCCCTAGTTATCAGTCAAACGCCTTTGCAACCGGCTGGAATAAAAACGCAGCGCTTGTTGCGGTATCCACCGGTTTGCTCGAACGCATGAATGAAGACGAGCTGCGCGCCGTGCTTGCGCACGAGATTGGTCACGTCGCCAACGGGGATATGATCACTCTTGCCCTGATCCAAGGCGTGGTCAACGCGTTTGTGATGTTCTTTGCACGCATCATTGGCAATTTTGTGGATCGTGCCATTTTCAAAAATGAAAGTGACAGCCCCGGAATTGCTTATTTTGTCACCAGCATTATTATGGATATTGTGCTGGGCATTGCAGCGTCTGCGATTGTCATGTATTTCTCGCGGATTCGTGAGTATCGTGCCGATGAAGCAGGTGCAAAACTTGCGGGTAAACAAGCGATGATCTCTGCCCTGCTGCGTCTTAAGCAAGAAACCGAGATGCCTGATCAAATGCCTGCCGAAATGAAAGCATTTGCGATCAGTGCAGGTAAAGAGCAAGGCTTTAGCATTGCTGCTTTGTTCCAGACTCACCCCAGCATTGACGACCGTGTCGCCGCACTGCAACGTCTGCCTTATTAATAGATAAGGTACGCGTGTAAAAAAGCCCTGCATATGCAGGGCTTTTTTTGGCTTGGAGTTAGCCCTTCATCGCCACCAACACCCGAATCGCATCAGGCACCAAGGACAAGTGCTCCAGCA
>CALFYA010000235.1 GCA_937952925.1 uncultured Moraxellaceae bacterium | reverse complement strand
ACCACCGCATTGAATATTTTAAAAACCGGCGCAAATGTATTCCTGACCGGCTCGGCAGGCGCAGGCAAAACCTACACCCTCAATCAATACATCCATTATCTCAAAGCGCGCAAAGTACCGGTTGCCATCACCGCATCTACGGGTATTGCCGCCACCCACATGAATGGCATGACCATCCACACATGGGCAGGCATTGGCATCAAAGATAGTCTGGACAGTACTGATTTGGCACGGATGTTTGAACGCAAATATCTACGCACCCATTTGGACAAAGTCCAAGTGCTGATTATTGATGAAATCTCGATGCTGCATGCCAAGCAGCTTGAGCTGGTCAATCAAGTGTTGCAATATTTTAAAGGCAACCAATTGCCGTTTGGCGGTATCCAAGTGGTGGTGTCGGGTGATTTTTTCCAGTTGCCGCCGGTGGGCAAGCCCGATGAGAGCAATCGCGACAAATTTGCATTTATGTCGAAAGCATGGGTCGAGGCGAAGTTCTCGGTATGTTATCTGACTGAGCAATACCGCCAAGATGACCAAGAACTCAATCAAATTTTGAATGAAATCCGTAGTGAGTCGATCAGCAGCCAAAGCATTGAGTGGCTACAGCAAAGCCGCAACAACCTGCTTGATGACGACATCACCAAACTCTACACCCACAACGCCGATGTGGAGCAGATCAACCAGCGATTTTTAAATGGTCTGGATAAAGACGGTCAAATGTATACGGCTGAGCTTAAAGGCAATGAAAAAATGCTGATGACGCTGGCAGGCTCAGTGCGTGCACCTGAAAAGCTGGTGCTCAAACTCGGCGCGAAAGTCATGTTTGTGAAGAATAATTTTGAAAATGGCTATATCAACGGTACGCTTGGTGAAGTGGTGGGTTTTGTCTCCGATGCGGAGCACGCCAACCTGCCCAAAGTGCGTCTACGTGATGGCAGCCATGTGATTGCAGCACCCGAAGTGTGGTCGGTGGACAACGACGGCGGCAAGCCACTCGCCACCTTTAGCCAAGTGCCCTTGTGTTTGGCGTGGGCGATGACCGTACACAAAAGCCAAGGCATGACCCTCGAAGCGGCGGAAATTGATCTATCCAATACCTTTGAAAAAGGGCAGGGCTATGTGGCGTTGTCACGGCTCAAGTCGTTGTCGGGGCTACGACTGCTAGGCTTTAACCGCACGGCACTCGAGCTAGACCGCTTGGCGATCAAAGCCGATCAGCGTTTTGCTGAACTCTCGCACGAGGCAGAGTCCAATAATCTGGCGCTTGATCCGTTGGAGCTAGGCAAGCAATACACCCAGTTTATTCGCTTGTGTGGCGGCACGCTTGATCCTGTAGAGATTGGTAAATACGAGAAAAAACTGCAAAAAAGCAAAGGCCAAGCCAAAGTGGTGGGCACATCTAGCGCTAAACAAAAAGACTCCACCACCAGCCAAACACGGGTGTTGTTTGAGCAGGGGATGAGCATTTTGCAAATCTCTCAAGAGCGTGAGCTATCACAAGGCACGATCATTGGGCATTTGGCGAAAATCAAACAGCATGATCCAAGCTTTGATGTGTCGCGGATTCGCCCCACCGATGATCTGTTGGCGGTGGTCAAACCGGTCTATGAGCAGTTGATGAAAACCAAAATCGACGAGCATTTTAGTGAAGATGGCTCCATCAAGCTGCGCCCGATTTTTGAGGGGATTGGACAAAAATATGGCTATAACGATATTAAGTTGGCGCTGATTTTTATTGAGTAGTTGAGTGTTTGGTGATCCTGATGAGCAAAAAATCATACATCATCATCGCTGTTCTGGTCGGGATTGCACTGAGTGCTGTTGGGTTGTTGATTAACCATGAGTCCTTGCGTAATCAGATCAGCACGGTATATATCAAAGTACATGGCAAATACACAGTGAAGGATCGATTGGATCAATATGGTCAGGATGTTCAACGGCGTTTGGCACCTGATTTCCAAGCAGCAGGCCTGTCATATCCACCCAAGCAGGTGGCTTATATTGCCTTTAAAGATACCAAGCAACTTGAAGTCTATGCACGATCTTCAGATGTTGATTCATGGGTTTTTATTCGGACGTATCCCATACTCAAAGCGAGCGGTAGATTAGGCCCAAAATTGAAAGAAGGTGATCTCCAAGTACCAGAAGGTATCTATCGGTCAAATTTCCTCAATCCCAATAGCCGATATCATTTGTCCATTCGGGTGAATTATCCCAACACATTTGACCAAAAAATGGCAAAAATAGACGGCAGAAGCCAATTGGGTGGCGATATTATGATTCATGGAGATATGGTGTCGATTGGTTGTTTGGCGATGGGCAACGTGGCAGCAGAAGAGTTATTTATTTTGACTGCACTCACTGATTCTCAATCAGCCAAAATTGTGATAAGTCCGACAGACTTTCGGGTCAATGCCACTGTGCCGATGGCTAACGATCCACACTGGCTAAACGAGCTGTATGATCAATTGCGCCATGAGCTCAAGCAGTTTAAGCAGTGAAGGATTGTCGATACGATTGATCTTGATCAATATATTGAGATCTATACGTCTAGTGACACGCCCTGTTGATCACTCACCAAATCATTACAGTGCAAGGCTCGAAAGCCGCGCAAGATCAATTGATGTTCATAGGATGAATCGATCATCATGCAGCCATTTCAGCTGATCATCGACTGTACAACACCTGATGTTTTAGATGCCCTCAAGACGCATTGTCCGGCCTTTGCGCGGCATGTCGATCAGCGTTTGGCGAATGATCCAAGTTGGCAAGGTAGTCTATACATTCAATTGGAGTGGGCGGCGGATTGGTGTAATCACCTGATGCGACAGCAACAAGATCACTGGGTCAAACAGACCTTTGCCTTGATGTCCTGTGCCTATCTGCGTGCAGATTTGACCACCAAAGAAGCGATAGATGTGGGGTTTGTCGAGCATTTGTTTTGGCAACTGCCCACAGCGATCAAAGCCAACTACTGGCCGCTGTGTCCACCGATCTTGCAGCAGTTGTGGGTGGGGTTTCACGGTCAACACGATTGGATGCGTTAAGTTTTGCATCCACGCAGGCTTGCACCGTATCATCGCCATTCCTGCTGTGAGAATCCGTTGTGACTGCACACCCTCCGCTTCGTATCGCCATCAATGGTTTTGGTCGTATTGGCCGTAATGTCCTGCGCGCATGGATGGAAAATGGTTGTTGGCCTGCGTTTGAGTTGGTGGCGATCAACGACATTGCCGATGGCGATATGCTGGCACACTTACTACGGTTTGACAGCACGCATGGGCGTTTTGCCGGTCATGTGATGCTTGAAGGCGATGTGCTCAGTGTAGATAGCCTAGGCATACGCCGAAAAATTCGCTTGCTGCAACAATCCGATCCCGAGCAGTTGCCGTGGTCTGCCTTGCAGATTGATCTGGTGCTCGAATGTACCGGATTGTTTCGTTCACGCGAAGGCGCATCTAAGCACCTACACGCCGGAGCCAAACGGGTGGTTGTGGGGGCAGCACCCTTTGACACCGTCGATGCGGCGATTGTGTGTGGGGTCAATGAGCATGAACTAGACGCCTCACATCGGGTGATTTCGAGCGTGTCGT
>CALFYA010000234.1 GCA_937952925.1 uncultured Moraxellaceae bacterium | reverse complement strand
GCTTTAGAAGATCAAGCGGTAAGGCAATATTTAAGCCCCTTGCCGACGAACGCATGACTTGCTGAATTTGACAGCGTTCTTCGAGTAAATCGGCACCCTCACGTTTTTTATTGATTTTGACAACAATATTAGGGTGATTCGTTTTAAACACTTTGCCCTGACCACCTGAGCCGATCTCATCTGCAAGACTAAATGTGTATGCTGTTCCTTTACTGTCATAAACAGTCCTGGGCTCTTTATCTAGCTTATTCATGCTTTACGCCATCCAATATACAAAGCCAAGGCTTTTATCATCGCTATGCTGCGGAGTTTTCCAGTTTTTAAGCTCTCGCTGCATCCAGCGTTTGCCCTGTCGTGGACTTTTAGATCCAATTTGCTTACCTAACATGGTCAAGAAGCCCTCTTCGTCTATTAAATCATCGCTGATTCCGTCACTCATGAGCGCAATGCTGTGATTTCTTTGACCTAACGTAATACATTCATACGACCAATCACTCCATTTTTTGGAAATGCCTAAAGCTGTTGTTTCATTGCTAAATTGCGCAGCATCACGAGTGACTAACTTGCCAAATATCTCAGTTTGATAAAAGATCGCACCATCGCCTAACTGAAACAAGCGTGCTTCCCCTGAGTGTTGACCCCAAGCAAATAAACAAGTTGCAGCTGCATCCTTTGGCTGAATTGGTGGACAATGCTGGGACAGTCGCCATAGCCAGTTTTGGTAGATTTCCTGTACAAGCTCCCGCTCATGGCGATCGAATTGACTACGCTGAACTGATGCGCAAACGGCTAAGCAGGCCTGTTGTGCACCAACATCAGCATGTGGACGGGAGCCCATACCATCGCTGACGACGACCAGCCACTGCTTACTCCAACAACGGCGCAGGATTGCATCCTGATTCACCTGTTGCTCGTTGAGATGCCGAGGGCCAGTTACACTGGCCGCATGTATTTGACAGCGCAATTTAAAAATCGCCCAAATCGAGGTCGTCATCATCTGGTAAATTCTTAAAATCAATTTTGGTCATTTGATTTGGGGTGTTACTCCGTGACCGACTAGATACACTCATGCTGACCGCACGAAAGAACCGTACGATGTCTTGGCTATTGTGAGCCTCAAAAACAGGCGTCTCAGGATCGTTAATAAACGCCTTCATCATATTTTTGTCTGCATCGCTGCCGATAGCCATCGCCATGCGTACTGCTTTTTTAGCCCGCTCAGATTGCTGTAGTGCTGCAAACGGAGCTTCCCACTCGTCTGTTGGCCAACCATCCGAAATCAAGACAATTGTTGGGCGATATGCACGTGAGGGGATCAGTGTTTTATCCTCAA
>CALFYA010000233.1 GCA_937952925.1 uncultured Moraxellaceae bacterium | reverse complement strand
CCAATCCCTTACTCTCATGCACCCCGCTAAAGGTCGCATTTCGATTGTGGTCAAAAAAATTAAAATCCGGCGCATACTTAGATGAGGCTGACCACGGGTCAGCGATAATAATCGCTGTATCTGCTGTCACAGACTGATTTTGTAATAAAATTCTGGCACGATCCACACTGATCCAGCAGACTTTGCCGCCAGCCTGCTGTACAGCGGAGACCTCGAACAATTCGTCCTTAAACTGCGCATGTCTAAAGCGTGCAATGGTGTTGCAGATATTTACGATCGGCCGAACTGAGCGGTAGTTTTTATCGATCACACTCAGCATGGGCGTATATTTGGCGTTGTAAAACTCGTATACCTGCTGTTTGAGCCGTTCCCAGCGAAATCTACTCGGATAGATCGACTGATGCACGTCACCGGCTAAAAACACTCCTTCGGGATTTTTGGCCAGACTGAGCAGCAGCTGTACCTGATAAATCGTTAAATCCTGTACCTCATCCACAATCACTTGGTCATATCGCCCGTGTGGGTACTGTGTGCGGACGTTCAGCAGTGCTTGTCTGGACAGATCAAGGTCATCCCATAATGTCTCTTGTTTGAGCCAATTTTGATACAAATTAAACAGCTTATGGATTGTGGCGCGATCCTCGACAGCGAATAGCGCATCAAAATCCTTTGATAGCCCAATTCGATTGAGGTCTTGATATTCAGCTAGACTGATCGATGACCGCGTCAGGTCTTTGGTCAAGAAATAACAGCCTTTGATGACCCCGCGAAATTCTTCCCACAGCATGTCACTCGAAAAACCCGTGCGATTGCGGGTCGAGATAAATTCATCAAACTTTTTAAAATCGACATACCGATCAGTATGAAAGCGACTATCCGCGCCAGCATGGTGCATGCACAGCGCTTGGATGGTCATAAAATCCACGTCAATCTCAGACCTGCGCAACGACTGGTAGTTTTTTTCGGTGGTGTTTTTGAGCTTTTCGCTGTAGGTCAGATATAGTGACTTTGCGGATTGTGCATCGGTATGACCACGCGAAAAGTTTGAATTATTCCAGAGCATCAGTCGATAGAGTGCAATAGTTGTTTTGCCACTGCCTGCCGAGCCGCACAGGATGACGGGGCCTTTTTGTTCGCAGATCGCTTGCTGGTCTGGGTTGAGATGCCACCACAATTGGTAGTCTGTCTGATCTATTCTGACAAAATCGGCTTCTGTGAAGTCATAGAATAGGTTTGCATAAGCGGATGGTGGCAGTTGCTCACGCTCTTTTTCAGTGATTTCACCAATCAACTCAAGCTTGCTAAAGTCTTGCTGTTTGATTTTTTTGAGCAGCTCTGGCGAGCTATGCACTTTGTCAGATCGGTCGTGATTCATGATCTGCAATAGGTGAATCACGGTATGCCCAGTTGGGTCAGTGCCAATTTTAAAAAACAGTCTAAAGCTGTCACCCGCTCTGCTTTTGTAGATTTTTTCGGCGGAGTCGATGCGCTTGATATTTTTACCATAATCGGAAAATTTGGAGTCGACCAGCTTTTCGACACTATGGCAAATATTGAGTAGTCTTCTTTTCAGGCCAAATTTTTTGAGATTTTGTTCAACATCGCGATGAATTAAAAACTTTGTTGTCATTTGGCGTGCAGTCCTTCACACAATCATTTTTTTGGAGGAGACATCCATCCTTGCTGTTCATGATGTTGCAAGGATGGCATACGCGGTCTTTGCTGTTGTCGTTGCGATGCTGTGATGTCTGGCAGTGATTGAACACGGTAAAACAGTAAAATGGTTCCTTCAGACAACAAAAAACCCCAGAACCGTGTAGATCTTGGGGTTTGTGTACGTCAGCGAACGTTGCCAAACGTGAATATGGCGGAGAGGGAGGGATTCGAACCCTCGGTAGGGCGGAACCCTACGCCGAATTTCGAGTCCGGTACATTCAACCACTCTGCCACCTCTCCGGCACGCGGATTATACGGTGCAGGGTAGGCAGACTCAAGTGTTTTTGCGCCTGCCCACTAGAATCGATCAAGAAGCGATCAAATGCCGCTCAAGTCCACGCCCAAACGGTGCGCGACTTCTTCATAAGCTTCAACCACGCCGCCCAAACCTTGGCGGAAACGGTCTTTGTCGAGTTTCTTCTTGGTTTCTTTGTCCCACAAGCGGCAGCCATCGGGCGAGAATTCATCGCCGAGTACGATTTGATCGTGGAACAGACCAAATTCGAGCTTGAAATCGACCAGCATCATGCCGCCTTGATCAAACAACTCGGTCAGCACGCTGTTGACCTTGTAGGTCAGCTCTTTCATGGTGGCCAGCTGCTCAGCGGTTGCCCAGCCAAGTGTAATCGACAGCGATTCGTTGACCATTGGGTCACCGAGCGCATCGTCTTTGTAAAACAGCTCAAAGGTGGCCGGATTAAGCGCACGACCTTCTTCGACACCCACGCGGCGACACAAGCTGCCTGCGGCAAAGTTGCGGATCACGCACTCGACCGGAATCATGCTCAGACGTTTGACCAGCACTTCATCTGGCGTCAGCAGACGCTCAAAGTGGGTTGGAATCCCTGCATCAGCCAGTTTTTGCATGATAAAGGCATTGAAGCGATTGTTGACGCGACCTTTACGCGCCAATTGCTCGACTTTTTTGCCATCAAATGCGGACGTGTCGTCACGAAACACCAAAATCAGACGATCAGCATCATCGGTTTCATAGACTGATTTGGCTTTGCCAGTATAGAGCAGGGCGTGTTTTTGCATTGTGCAGGGTTCCAGACAATCAGGAAGGCCAGCGCGTGATGATTTGATTGAACAAATCGGTCGCAGCCGCTTGGTCGATCAAGGCGTTTTTGTCGTCTTGAGCGGTAATAGTAGTCAAAATGCCGGTGCGATTAAAGCGCAACATCACAGGCTTGTTGTTGATGCGTAGATCAACACGCGCCAAGCCTTGATTACGATATACGACGTTTAGGCCAGTGGCATCAATGGCTTGATTGACCATTTGCCAGATTTGGTCGTCGCTCCCTTCAATCCGTAAAATCGGTGTGCCATTGCCATCTTTGACCATCACAGGTGCGGTGGGCTTGCCCACGCTCACGGTCGTGGCAAGGTTGCTGGTGTCGAGTGGGCGCGGCTCTGGCAACTGGTAGCGTTTGCCATTTTGATTGTGAAAGCTTGGCGACTGATCACTGTAGGCCTGCACCTCAGGCACCGGATAGATCGGGCTGATCGAGCGGGTGGTTTGCCCCGCAGGCAATTGCAACGGGGGGAACGATTTGGCTTTTTGATAGTCCAAAGAGCCATTATCAATTGCAAAACGGCTACATCCGGTCAAACCCAAGACGATTGCCACAACAACACCAGCCAGACCCAAACGCATGCTTAATCCTCAATCACCAGAGAGCGGCTTAGCTGTTGATCAATCCAGCCTCAACCAAGGCGTGATGGATCGTGCCTTGATATTGCTCGGCCAGTACCGTCAGCGGTAGGCGGATACCGGTGGTGATCAACCCCATATCTGCCAATGCCCATTTGACCGGAATTGGATTGGATTCGCAAAACAGCACTTGATGCAAGGTTTTGACTTGCTCATTGAGCTGTTCGGCCAAACCACTGTCGCCTTGTAGGGCAGCAGTACAGAGTTGACTCATGATGCGCGGTGCGACGTTGGCGGTGACCGAAATGTTGCCTTTGGCGCCCAGCAAAATCAGTTGCCATGCGCTGGCATCATCGCCCGAAAACACATCCATCCGACCAGCCAAACGTTGAATCAGGTCGTGACCGCGATTGAGATCACCAGTGGCATCTTTGATGGCAAAAATATTGTCGATACCCGCCAAACGCACCACCGTATCGTTGTGCATATCGACACCGGTACGGCCAGGCACGTTGTAGAGCATCTGCGGCAGATCAACAGCTTCAGCCACTGCACGATAATGGCGATACAGCCCTTCTTGTGTGGGCTTGTTGTAATAGGGGGTGACCAGCAATGCACCGTCTGCGCCGAGCTTGCGAGCCGTCTCGGTCAGCTCAATCGCTTCGCGAGTGGAGTTGGCACCAGTACCTGCAATCACAGGAACGCGGCCAGCAGTGCGCTCAATGACACGCTCAATGACCTTGGCATGCTCTTCCACATCTAAAGTCGCTGACTCACCAGTGGTGCCGACAGCAACCAAGGCGTGAGTGCCTTCACTGATGTGCCAATCCACCAGACGATCAAGACCGTCCCAGTCTAGTGCGCCATCTTCCAACATTGGGGTTACAAGCGCGACCAATGAGCCTGTAATACGCTGTCCACTCTGAGACATAGTGCCACTCCTGCGTGCGCTGATTGGGTCACGAGATCCAGACTGCTCATGCGGCCACATCAGACATTAAGCTAGTGATGTTAAAAAACCGGCTGGTCAAAGACAAGCCAGCACCGTCATACAGCACAAACCGCAAAACCAGCCCAGAATACGCAAAAAGCCGGAACAAAGTCCGGCTTTTAGACATCTGCCACCAGCATCATGCTGTGGTGACCGGTCTGCTGTCTACTGCATGGGTGCAGTATTAAAATTTGGAGCGGGAAACGAGACTCGAACTCGCGACCCCGACCTTGGCAAGGTCGTGCTCTACCAACTGAGCTATTCCCGCAAGAGGACTGCTATCTTAGCGATTATCCTGATGATGTCAACACCTTTGACTGCAAAAACTTTACAGATTTGCAAGAAAAGCGCGTGATTGCCTACAAAAACGCCGTAGAATGCGATCTGTTGGGTGTATTAGTATGTTTTTGAACAAAAAATATCCAGTCAGTTGGCGGTTTGCGCAAGACGAGCTGGATCAGTCGAGGATCAACATGCGTCTACCACATATCATGATGGCCACCGTCGTGGGGGCACTTACGCTCACGGGTTGCAGTAGTACCACGCAAACCGGCGCAACCGGCGTGGATCGCAAACAGCTGTTGCTGGTGTCGAGCGAGGAAGTCAATCAATTGGCGGCCAAAAGCTACCAAGAAGATTTGGCCAAAGCCCGCGCCGCCAATGTGTTGGATCAAGATCCCGCCATGCTCAATCGCTTACGCACCATTGCCAATCGCTTGATTCCGCATGTGCGCCAATTCCGTGGTGATGCCCAAAGCTGGAAGTGGGAAGTGCATACCATCACCAGCAATGAGCTGAATGCCTATGTCGCACCCGGTGGCAAGATTATGTTTTATACCGGTATCGTCAAACGCCTGAATCTAACCGATGATGAAATTGCCGCAATTATGGGGCATGAAATGTCGCATGCCTTGCGGGAACATGCCCGTGAGCGGATTTCACGCGCCTATGCTCAGCAAACGGGATTGGGGCTGTTGGCGACGGCTGTTGGCTTGACTGATGGACAACAACAGCTGCTCGGGATGGCGACTCAATTGGGGCTCGATTTGCCCCATAGCCGAGGTCAAGAATCCGAAGCAGATGTCTTGGGATTGGAGTTGATGGCACGGGCAGGCTATAACCCCAAAGCGGCGTTGAGTTTGTGGCAGAAAATGCAAAAAGCCAGTCAGGGTGAGCCACCCAAGTTCTTGAGTACTCACCCGTCGTCGGCCGATCGGATGACTCAGATCAATGCGATTTTGCCACGAGTGATGCCGTTGTATCAGCAGGCAGCAAAGGGGCGTTAGTGGTTTAAACGGCGTTCATGATCATCTTTCAGTGCATCATCAGCAGCGGTAGCCGTTGATGATTGAGCGTTAAAATCGCTGGTTTGCGTCTTTGGCAAACAGCGATTTTTTTTATTGGATGATTGATGTCGTTGTGAGTGGTTGACCGCAAAGTTGAAACCCAAATAAAGGATTCGATTCATGGCATCGGTTAGTTATACTCCCCAGCAATCGATGAGCCGTAAGCCACGCAAACCTTAAATGAGCAGGATGTTTCAATGACCAGTATCCAACAACGCGCCGAGCTACAACGCCAGATTTGGCAGATTGCCAACGAGGTACGCGGAGCAGTAGACGGCTGGGATTTTAAGCAATATGTGTTGGGCACCTTGTTTTATCGGTTTATCAGCGAAAATTTTGCTAACTATATTGAAGGCGGTGACGAGAGCGTCAAGTACGCCGAACTTGATGATGCAGTGATCAGCGACGACATCAAAGACGATGCAGTGAAAACCAAAGGCTATTTTATTTATCCCAGTCAATTGTTTGCCAATATTGCCAAAAACGCCAACAGCAACAACAACCTCAACACCGACCTTGCCGCGATTTTTTCTGCCATTGAATCTTCTGCCAACGGCTACCCCTCTGAACATGACATCAAAGGCTTGTTTGCCGACTTTGACACCACCAGCAATCGGCTCGGCAATACCGTCACAGATAAAAATTTGCGTTTGGCTGCGGTGATTAAGGGCGTAGAAAAGCTAAACTTTGGCAACTTCCAAGACAGTCAGATTGACCTGTTTGGTGATGCCTACGAATTTTTGATTTCCAACTATGCCGCCAATGCGGGTAAGTCGGGCGGTGAGTTTTTTACCCCGCAGCATGTGTCTAAGCTGATAGCCCAGCTCGCCATGCACCAGCAAACCAAGGTCAATAAAATTTATGACCCTGCTTGTGGCTCTGGCTCGCTGCTGCTACAGGCCAAAAAGCATTTTGATGCGCATATCATTGAAGATGGTTTTTTTGGTCAAGAGATCAACCATACCACCTACAACCTTGCGCGTATGAATATGTTTTTGCACAACATCAACTACGACAAGTTTGATGTGGCGTTGGGCAATACCTTGCTGAATCCGCATTTTGCCGATGACAAGCCGTTTGATGCGATTGTGTCTAATCCACCGTATTCGGTGAGTTGGATTGGCAGCGATGATCCAACCTTGATCAATGATGAGCGTTTTGCCCCCGCCGGTGTGCTTGCGCCCAAGTCTAAGGCCGATTTTGCCTTTGTGCTGCATTGCTTGAGTTATTTATCCAGCAAAGGCCGTGCGGCGATTGTGTGCTTCCCTGGTATTTTTTATCGGGGTGGGGCGGAGCAAAAAATCCGTCAATATTTGGTAGACAACAACTATGTTGAAACCATCATTTCGCTTGCGCCGAATTTGTTTTATGGCACGACCATTGCGGTGACGATTTTGGTGCTGTCGAAGCACAAAAGCGACAATAAGGTTCAGTTTATTGATGCGAGTGGGTTTTTTAAGAAAGAAACCAACAACAACGTGATGACTGATGAGCACATTGCGCAAATCATGGAGATTTTTGACCACAAGCAAGATGTGGCGTATGTGGCGAAGTGTGTGGATATGGCGGATATTGCCGCCAATGACTATAACTTGTCGGTGAGTAGTTATGTGGAGGCCAAAGACACCCGCGAGGTGGTGGATATTACCCAACTCAATGACGAGCTAAAAATCACGGTTGCTAAGATCGACCAACTGCGTGCGGAGATTGATGCGATTGTGGCGGAGATTGAGGCATGAGCCAGTTGAGTTTTATGCAAAAGCTGCTGGATGGGGTGGCGGTGGAGTGGAAAACGTTGGGGAAGGTTGTACTACCAACAAGTAATATTAGATGGCGAGATACCAAGAGTACTTATCGTTATATTGATTTGACTTCTGTCAGTGTCGATACCAAAAAGGTTGCTGAAGTTTCTGAAGTTAATGCCGATAATGCCCCAAGCAGAGCGCAGAAATTAGTTGAAAAAGACGATGTGATTTTTGCGACAACACGACCCGCTCAACAGCGATATTGCTTGATTGATGATGAGTACGCAGGTGCAGTAGCAAGTACTGGCTACTGTGTTCTACGAGCCAAAAAAGATGAAGTGATGCCAAAATGGATTTTATATGGTATTGCTTCTACAGATTTTAAAATATATGTTGAAGAAAATCAAAGTGGCTCAGCTTATCCTGCTATTTCTGATTCCAAGGTAAAAGAATTTTTAATTCCTATACCTCCCCTTCACGTTCAAGCCGAAATTGTCCGTATTTTGGACGCATTTACCGCTGTAACCGCCGAGCTGACCGCCGAGCTTAACACACGCAAAAAGCAATACAACTACTATCGTGATCAGTTGTTGAGTTTTGAAGAGGGAGAAGTGGAGTGGAAGACTTTGGGGGAGGTGGCAAATTATTCAAAGACGCGTATTAATTTTGAGCAATTAAATACATCAAACTATGTGGGAGTTGATAATTTATTGCAAAACAGAGCAGGAAAGAAAGAGTCTAACTATGTTCCAACAGAAGGGAATCTAATAAAATACCAGAGAGATGATATTTTGATTGGAAATATTCGCCCTTATTTAAGAAAAATATGGCAGGCTGATCGAGTTGGAGGGACAAATGGTGACGTTCTGGTTATTCATACAGTGGATACGAGATTGAACAGCAGATACTTGTATCAAGTTTTGGCTGACGATAAATTCTTTGAGTACAACATGCAGCATGCCAAAGGTGCAAAGATGCCGCGTGGAGACAAAGAAAAAATTATGGAATATAAAATTCCTATCCCCTACGCTGACGATCCTAAAAAATCATTAGCTGAACAAGCCCGTATCGTCGATATCCTCGACAAATTCGATGCCCTCACCAACTCCATCACCGAAGGTCTACCGCGTGAAATCGCGTTGCGCCAGCAGCAGTATGAATATTATCGGGAGTTGTTGCTGAGTTTTCCAAAACCCCCTCTAACTCCCCCTTGAGAAGGGGGAGGACAACCGCCGCACATCCGGTATAGGCTTGGGGGCAAGTCCCCCCTGACAAGGGGGGATTTAGGGGGGTAGGATTGACCCGAAACCCCCACTCACTCCCCCTTGAAAAGGGGGAGGACAACCGCCGCACATCCGGTATAGGCTGGGGGGCAAGTCCCCTGACAAGGGGGGATTGAGGGGGGTAGTGTTGCCCCCAAACCCCCACTCACTCCCCCTTGAGAAGGGGGAGGACAACCGCCGCACATCCGGTATAGGCTGGGGGGCAAGTCCCCCCTGATAAGGGGGGATTGAGGGGGGTAAATACAAATGAACAAAATCTTCAACAAAACCGAATACACAGCACGCCGCCAAACGCTGCGCAACAACATGACCGAGCCTGAAAAAAGACTCTGGCAAATCTTGCGCAATCAGCAAATGGGCGTGAAATTTCGGCGACAGCATGGCATCGGTCACTATATCGTAGACTTCTACTGTCCTGAGCGAAAACTCGTCATCGAAGTCGATGGCGACAGCCATTACACCGACGACGCACAACACTATGATACAGTCAGAGCGGATTTCATGCTGGCACTGGGAGTCACCACCATGCGCTTCACCAACCATGACGTGATGACCAATCTGAACCACATTTACCAACAGATTGCACAGCAACTGACCTGTATGGATACGATAAAATGACCTTTGAAACCACACCCATCGCCGAATCAAACAGCTTTATCGTGCTGGACAAATACACCAAATGCCCAGCCGGAGAGTTTTATCAAAGCGAAGATGCGCTAGAGCGCGAACTGATTCGGGATTTGCAGAATCAAGGCTATGAATATCTGCCCAATCTCAACACGCCAGCCCAAATGCTCGCCAACGTGCGTGAGCAACTGCAAGCCCTCAATGGTGTGCAGTTTTTAGAGGGTGAATGGCAGCGCTTTGTAGAAGAATATCTGGATAAACCCAGCGAAAACATCATCGACAAAACCCGTAAAATCCATGACGACTACATCTATGATTTTGTGTTTGATGATGGACGCATCAAAAATATCTACTTGCTCGACAAGAAAAATATCACCCGCAACAAACTGCAAGTGATTAAACAGTTTGAGCAAAAAGGCACACAAGCCAACCGCTATGATGTCACCATTTTGGTCAATGGCTTGCCATTAATCCAAGTTGAACTCAAAAAACGTGGCGTTGCCATTCGTGAAGCCTTTAACCAAATCCACCGCTACAGCAAAGAAAGCTTTAATACCGAACATTCACTGTTTAAGTATCTACAGCTGTTTGTCATTTCCAACGGCACAGACACCCGTTACTTTGCCAACACCACCAAACGCGATAAAAATAGCTTTGATTTCACCATGAACTGGGCAAGGGCAGACAACACCCTGATCAAAGACCTCAAAGACTTCACCGCCACGTTTTTTCAAAAAAACACCCTGCTCAACGTGCTACTGCATTACGCCGTCTTTGATGTCAGTGACACCCTGCTGGTGATGCGGCCTTATCAAATTGCCGCCACCGAACGCATCTTGTGGAAAATCAACAGTGCCTATCACGCCAAACACTGGAGCAAGCTGGAAAGCGGCGGGTTTATCTGGCACACCACAGGCTCAGGCAAAACCTTGACCAGCTTCAAAGCTGCACGTTTGGCGACCGAACTCGACTTTATTGATAAAGTGTTTTTTGTGGTAGATCGTAAAGACCTCGATTACCAAACCATGAAGGAATATCAGCGTTTTTCGCCCGATAGCGTCAATGGCTCAGACTCTACCGCAGGACTCAAGCGCAACCTTGAAAAAGACGATAATAAAATCATCGTGACGACTATCCAAAAGCTCAATAACCTGATGAAAACCGAGCCGGATTTGCCGATTTATAACCAGCAAGTGGTGTTTATTTTTGATGAGTGTCACCGCAGCCAGTTTGGGGAGGCACAAAAAAACCTCAACAAGAAATTTAAAAAATTCTATCAGTTTGGTTTTACGGGTACGCCGATTTTTCCAGAAAATGCCCTCGGTGCAGAAACCACCGCCAG
>CALFYA010000232.1 GCA_937952925.1 uncultured Moraxellaceae bacterium | reverse complement strand
TTGGGCGTAGCATACAAACCCATTTGGCAGGACAGGTGCCCGTTGCATTGCAGGTGCTCATCAATGGTGAGTTTTTTGATTTGTCCACACAAGATGGCGCTGTTTTTACAGGACTTGGGCTATTTACGCTCAATGCTCAGGGGCAATATACGCATCAACTGAGCGCAGAGGCGGAATATGAGATGAGTGAATCCCCTTCGATCACCATCTCGCACATCAACATCGCATCAGCTGATGCAGCATCGGCCGTACCCTCGGTTGATCTATATGTGAGATATGGCTCCTTTGACGCTGACATGCTGCAAGGCAGTGATGGTTATGACTATGTGTATGGTGGTCAGGGCGATGACGTCATTCGTGGTGGTCTGTTGAACGATGATCTGTATGGTGGAGAAGGTCATGATCAGTTGTATGGCGATCATGGCAATGACAATCTCACAAGTGGCATAGGGCAAGACACCATTGATGGTGGTTCTGGTGCAGATATGATCTGGGCAGGCGGGGATGCAGATACGGTCTATGCAGGTTCAGGCAAGGATGTGGTGTATGGTGGAGAAGGCAACGATTGGATCAATGCAGGGATCGGTACCGACAGCTTGTATGGTGATGCAGGTGAAGATCAGCTGTATGGCGATGCAGGCATGGATCAACTCTATGGTGGGTTAGACCAAGACCAACTGTTTGGTGGGGGTGGACAAGACATCTTGTATGGCGGTGATGATGATGACCTCCTCAGCGGTGAGAGTGGTCGTGATGTGCTGCGTGGGGATGCCGGTCATGATCAGCTCTACGGTGGCGACGATGCAGACCAATTGTATGGTCAGCTTGGTAATGACACCTTATATGGTGGAGCAGGTGCGGATCAGCTCTCAGGTAGCAGTGGTGCGGATCAGCTGTATGGCAATCTTGATGATGACCGTCTGATCGGGGGGTCAGGCAGTGATGTGCTGATTGGCGGAGCGGGGCATGATGTGCTTGATGGTGGGTCAGGTGTTGATCGGCTTGAAGGCGGCAGTGGCGATGATCAGTTGATGGGCGGAGTTGGCACTGACACACTGTTTGGAGGGAGTGGTGCTGATCGATTGGTCGGAGGGCAAGGGTTTGATACCCTCTTTGGCGGCCGAGGTGCAGATCTCTATGAGTTTGCTCGAGGATTCCGTGAGGATGTGATTGCTGATCATGATACTGATCCAGATCAGTTGCAGTTTGCTGCAGAAATTCGATCTGATCAACTCTGGTTTTCGCGGATCGAAGATAGCTTGTTGATTCGAGTACTTGGATCACGTGATGATGCGGTTGTTGTGCAGGATTGGTATAAAGGGGCAGCACATCAAATGGCGTCCATCCGTGCTGGAGATGGCCGCCTATTGTTGCAACAAGATGTGCAAGCACTCGTCGATGCGATGGCAGGATTCGTCCTCACACCAGAGATGCGCCAACAGATGCAGCTAGACGATAGCATTTTACAAACCTTAACGCCTGTACTCGCCGTCTGGCAGTGATCAACCTTGCGTTCAACTGATCTTCGGATGGATACTCTAAACGGCATCCATCCTTGAATTTTAAAAAAATTTAGAATACGTGGCACAAAACATGCTTGTTTACAAAGAATTTGGCAAGGTGATAAGGTGGGCTGTTTTGGCATCTTGCCAGTGGCAATCGTGAGTGTGTGAGGTGATTTACCTAAGTCATCAATACCGCTCAAGACCAACATATGCTTTGTTGAGATGGTATCCGCATCACCCATAAAGCAATGTGTGGCGTATGGATCTAAGCGGTCTATCCCCTTGCTGCCCATCATTATTCTATAACCGGCGAGGTTTTTTCATGCATAAGCTCTGGAGTGCATTACTCCTGTCGCTATTTTCAACAGTGGCGTGTGCCGCTGATGAGCCGACAGGGGTCGATGCGGTCATTCGGGGGATTTTTGAGCCGGTGGCGAATACCATCGTGCCGATAGTCTTTGCTCCTATTCCGGGTACGCCAATTTTGTTTATTGTGGCGTGGTTGGCGGTCGCATCGCTGATTTGTACCCTGTATTTTGGATTTATCCAATTTCGTAAATTTGGGCTTGCACTCGATATTGTACGGGGTAAGTACAGTGATCCTTCTCATGCAGGTGAGGTCAGTCACTTCCAAGCCTTGAGTACTGCATTATCGGGAACAGTGGGGCTAGGCAACATTGCAGGGGTCGCCGTGGCGATTTCGATTGGTGGGCCGGGTGCGACGTTCTGGATGATCGTGATGGGTCTGATGGGGATGGCCACCAAATTTGTCGAGTGTACGCTTGGGGTCAAATATCGTCAGGTGCATGCGGATGGCAGCGTATCTGGCGGCCCCATGTATTATTTGTCGGCAGGGTTGGCTGAACGTGGTTTGGCACCATTAGGCAAGTTCTTAGGTGTTTGTGCAGCGGTGATGGTGATTTTTGGGGCGTTTGGGGCAGGGAATTTATTTCAGGCCAACCAAGCGACTGCCCAGCTGATGAACCAGTTTGAGGTGACTGAGGGTGCATACCTATTTGGATTGGGCTTTGCAATTGCGACCGGTGTGGTGATTATTGGTGGGATTAAAACCATTGCCAAAGTGACCGGCGTGTTGGTGCCGCTGATGGCGGTCATTTATCTGGGCGCGGGTGTGGTGATTTTGGCGACCAATGCTAGTCAAGTCCCTGCGGCAATCAGTGCGATTATTGAAGGGGCATTTTCTCCGGCCGCTGGTCTTGGTGGCATTTTGGGGGTGATGATCCAAGGCTTTAAACGCGCTGCCTTTTCCAATGAAGCTGGTTTTGGTTCTGCACCGATTGCCCACTCTGCGGTGCGTACCAACCATCCGACCACTGAGGGCTTGGTTGCTTTATTAGAGCCATTTATTGACACCGTAATCATTTGTACCATGACGGCGTTGATTGTGGTGGTGACCGGTGCTTATACCCAAAGCAATTTGCAAGGGGTTGAAATCACATCGATGGCATTCAATAGCGCCTTACCAGGCTTTGATATTGTGCTGACCATTGCAGTGGTGCTGTTTGCCTATTCGACCATGCTGTCTTGGTCGTATTATGGCCTCAAAGGCTGGACGTATTTGTTTGGGATGGGGCGAGGTAAAGAGTTGGCTTATAAGCTGTTGTTTTGTAGCTTCTGCGTGATTGGTGCGGCGATGAGCTTGGGGCCGGTGATTGATTTGTCGGATGCCAGCGTGTTTATTATGGCCTTTATCAATGTGATTGGTCTGTACTTGCTGCTACCGATTGTCAAACGTGAGGTCAATGGCTTTTTTGCGAAAATCAAAAGCGGTGAAATTAAGCCGCGTCAGTGATGTCAAATTAGGTAACAAATCCAAGGCTTTGTTGTCTATCCCCCAAGTTGGGTATCGCCGCCGATCAGGTGATTTTGCTTAACTTGGGCGCGTTGAAATTGTTGTTTGCACAAACCATGTCTTTTACATCGCGATCCTGTCGCCGTTGGAAAAGACGTGGTTTTTTTTATGCGCATCGTTCAAAAATTTGTTAGCGTGTGAACAGGAATAGGATGTGGGTTCATCGTCGATAAATGAAGATATTTCATACCTCAGATTGGCATTTGGGTCAGAGTTTTTATTATCACAGCCGTGACTATGAGCACGCGCAGTTTTTACAGTGGCTGACCGAACAAATTTGCGAGCGTCAACCGGATGTCCTGCTGATTGCTGGCGATGTGTTTGATACGGTCAATCCGCCCATGAGTGCACAGCGGATGCTGTATGAGTTTTTGGCGTCGCTGCATCGGCTGGCACCACAGCTGCACATCATCATGATTGCAGGCAATCACGACTCTGGTGGGCGGATTGAGCTGCCTGCACCATTGCTGAGTCATTTTAATACCCATGTGATTGGTCGGTTGCAACGACCCGACGATGCGGCAGGGATTGAACATCTATTGATTCCATTGCAGGTCAATGGTCAAGTCCAAGGCTATTGTGTCGCACTGCCGTATTTGCGTCCGGCTGAAGTGAGCCAAGCGACTGCACAAGATGATGTCATGCAAGGCGCCAAACAGTTGTATACACACTTGTGGCAAGCCGTTGCGGCCAAACGTCAGGCTGGACAAGTGGTGATTGCGATGACCCATGCGCATTTGCGTGGCGGTCAAACATCCGACTCAGAACGGAATATTGTGATTGGTGCAGCTGAGGCCATGCCGTGTGACTGGTTTGATCAAAGCCTTGATTATGTGGCGCTTGGGCATTTGCACAAACCGCAGCGCGTTGGAGGGCAGGATCGTATCCGTTATAGCGGCTCACCGATTCCGCTGTCATTTAGTGAACGCAATTATCCGCATCAAATCTTAGACATCGAGTTGACCGCCGATCAACCACCACAGATTACCCCCATATTGATTCCACGCAGTGTGCCGATGCTGCGTTTTCCAAGCACAGGCGCGATGCCGCTTGCACAGCTGCTCGCAGAACTACAAACCTACGCATGGCCTGCGGTGACTCATCCAGCACAGCGCGCATGGCTAGAGGTGATGGTAGAGATCGAAGGGCCTGCGCCACCCGATTTACGTCAGTCGATTGAAGCCGTGTTGCCTTTGGATCGTGTCCGACTGTTGCGCCTACGTCATCAACAGCACGGCCAGCCACCCGCCGATGAGCAGCCAGATGCCCAGCACTCTGCACTTGCCGAGCATTTGCCAGCACCCACCCAACTGTTTGAAAAAATCTGGCAGCAGCGTTATGGCGAGCTTGATCCACAGGTGATGCAAGATTTTGCAAGACTCTTACAACTCGCCGAACAAGCAGATGTAGATGCAGTGGAGCAACCCACATGAAAATCCTGCGTCTAGAAGTGCTCAATTTGGCGTCGTTGGCTGCGCATCAGGGGCAGCCGCAAGTGGTGGATTTTTCGGTCGAGCCACTGCTCAGTGCAGGACTCAGTGCGATTACAGGGCCTACAGGGGCTGGCAAAAGCACCTTACTCGACGCATTATGTTTGGCGTTGTTTGATGAAGTGCCGCGTCTACGCAGTGCCAGCCTCGGACAAGAAGGCAAATTGCCGGAGATTGGGCAAAGCTTGGCCTTTGGCGACAAGCGTAATTTGCTCAGTCGAGGCAGTACGCATGGTTTTGCGGCGGTCGAGTTTTTGGGGATTGATGGTCAGCGTTATCTGGCCAAATGGGAGGTGCAACGAGCGCGTAAACGCCTCGATGGTGCTATTCAAAAAGTCAATCGCAGCATCAAAAACCTCAGCACCGATGTCCTATTGACCACCCAAAAAAGCGAATGTTCGGTATTGATTCCCGAATTGATTGGGATGAACTTCGAGCAATTTACCCGCGCTGTACTACTGGCACAAACCGAATTTGGGGCATTTTTAAAAGCAGGTGATCTAGAGCGTGCGCAGTTGCTAGAGTGCCTGACCGATACTGGCATTTATAGTCAGCTTGGTATGTTGGCCTATCAACAATATAAAGATGCCAAGACCCAATTTGATCAACTACAAGCTGAGCATGGGTTTATTCAAGCGCTGGACACGGATGCACGCGCCCAACTTGATCAGCAGATCACCATACAATCACAACACAAAACCCAGCTCAAACAACAGGTCGAGCAGATTCGTCAAGCGGTTCATTGGCTCACTGAGCAGCAGCGCTATCAGGATGAACTGAGTGCAGCACGCCAGCAAGCACAGCAGATTCAAACGCAGTGGGAGCGTGATCAACCGCTACGGCAAGCCGTACTCGATTATCAAACCCTCGCACCATATCGACAATATCAAGCACAACACCACCAACTTGAGCAACAACGACAACTGAGCCACACGCGCTTGGCCGAGCGACAACAGGCACAGCAACACGCACAGCTTGAGCTGACCCATGCGGCGGCTGCACTGACCCAACAGCAGCAACAAGCCACAGCACTCAAACAACAGCAACAACAAGAACAAACATGGTTGGTGTTGGCAAAACCACTGGAATTGGAGTTAGAGCATCGCCGCCAGTGGTATAGCGAGCACAAGAGTCGGCTCAAAACCCTTGAAGCAGAATATCAGCCCAAACACACGCAGCACAGCGAGCATACCGTGCAGTTGCAGCAACTTGATCAACAGTTGCACGCCTTGCGTGAGCAGTTGGAGCAACACGCACAGTGGGCAAGTGTGGACACCCGTAGCAGCACCCTACAGCAACAAGCCGAGCAATGGCAGCGTGCTGTTGAGGAGCATCAACGCTTTGAGCGCCAACATCACGACAAAACAGCGGCACTGCACCAAGCGCAACAACAACTCAACCAAGCCACCCATGCATTAGAACGCCAGCAAACCCAACAGGGTGAACTGGTCACGCAGCAGCAGGCCATCACCGCACATCGGCAAGTGCTCCAACAGCATCAAGAACACTTACAGCAACTTGAGCAGCAACTGATGTTTGCCGAGCAGCAAACACCATTGCTTGCTCAACTGACTGAGCAACAACAGCAACTGACTCAATTACAAGCGGATCGCAGCCAAGCAGCGCAGCACTATCAACAGCACAGCCAAGTGTTTGCGATGGTGGAGCTGCTGTATCAGCAGCAGCAACAACGCCATGAGGATTGGGTGGTACAACTGCGCCAACAACTCGTCAGCGATCAGCCTTGTCCGGTCTGCGGTAGCCTTGAGCATCCGTTTACACAGCAGCCCGATCAATTGTCGGCACAATTACTCAGCGATACTACGCAGCAGTATCTCATACAAAAACAGCAATTTGAGCAATACCAATCCGCCTATCAACAACTCGAACAGCAGTATCAACTGGCCGTACAGCATCATGCGTGGCTGCATCAGCAACACCAAACCTTGATCCAACGCTATCCACAATATGCTGAGCAATCGCTGTGTGTTGAGCCACTCAAACAAGCGATTGCTGCACTCAATGCTCAAGCGACGCTAGATCAGCAGCAATATGATCAACGACAACAACAGTATGAATACACCGAGCAACTCCAACAGCAACAGCAGCAACACGCTGACCACGTACAGCGACTGACTGAGCAGGTGCTGGCTCATGCGGCTCTTGAGCAGCAGTTGCATGCACAGGTGAGCAGTCAGAGCCAATTTGTGTTGCAGCTGTTGCCAACGACTGAGCACAGTATCTGGCAATCGGCTGACCCTTTAGCGCGTCCATCCCATCTTGCAGCATGGGTACAGACCCTCGCGCAGCGAGAACAACAACAACAGCAGGCTCAACAGCTTGAGCAACAACGGCAACACGTCCATCAACAGCATGTGCACTTGAACCAAACGCTACAGCATTTGACCGAAAAAATGGATGAAGTCAAACAACTACTGGCACAGCAAAAAATAGATGGTCAACTGTCCAAGCAAAAACTTGATCAATATCTGAATTTTGCTGTCCCACCCGTAGACACCACCGCCACATGGGAGCGACAACTCGACGCTCAGCGCCAACAGATGCAAGCAGCCATCCAGCAAGCTGAACAGCAGTATTATCAAGCAGATAAAGACCGTCATGGTCATGAGCGCGCATGGGCTGAGCAGCAACAACGCCATCATGACCTTGAGCACGATCTTGCAGATCTGGATCAGCAGATCACGCAGTGGCGACAGGCTCATCCTGAATTTGATGATGCAACGCTCAGTGCGCGTCTGGCGATGACCGCACAAGACCACCAACAGCAGCAACAACAGATAGATGCCTTGCACCAGCAATTGATGCGCCAGCAATCCAACACCTTACAACTTGAGCAACAACTGATGCGTTGGAACGACGCACGGCCTGCCGATCTTGCATCAACGGTCACCCCAGAACAGATCGCACAGCAACAATTGCTCGCCCAGCAACAACTTGCAAATGCTGAGCAAACGTGGGCGCACTTATACGGCCAACAAGTGGAAGACGACCGTAAACAACAACAAACCAAAACCCTACAAGATGCGATTGCTAGCGCCCAACAGGAATATCACCGTTGGGCAAAAATCGTTGACCCGATTGGCTGTAGCACCGGCGCTAAATTTCGCAAAATCGCCCAAAGCTATCAGTTGGATGTGTTGCTGCAATATGCCAACCAACAACTCAAGCTGCTCAGTCCACGTTATCGCTTGCAGCGAGCCAATGATTCACTCGGTTTGCTGGTGATTGATCAGGACATGGCCAACGAACAACGCTCGGTGCATTCCCTGTCGGGTGGCGAATCGTTTTTGATGTCGTTGGCTCTTGCACTTGGTTTGGCACAAATGGCGTCAGGGCAAGTCAGAATCGAATCGTTATTTATTGATGAAGGGTTTGGCACGCTCGACCCCGAATCCCTACAATTGGTGATGGATGCGCTTGACCAACTGCAAAGCCAAGGCCGCAAAGTCATCGTGATTACCCACGTGCAAGAAATGCAAGAGCGGATCCCCACGCAGATCAAGGTGCAGCGTTTGGGCGCAGGTCGTAGCCACATTGTCATTACACCGTCAGTGCAAAAGGAGCAAAGATGATGATCAAACCCTTACTGATCTTGCTGTTGGCCAGTGGTCTGAGTGCCTGCAATGATACCGATGAGCCACTAAAAAACGGTGCAGACAGCCCCACGGTGTATCGTGCACCGAGCTATGTGTTGACCGGCAATCAGCTAGACGTGACGGATGCAGGCATTCGTGATGAAGATGGTGTGGTCGGTCGGGTGTACACCTTGACCAACCTTGAGAGCAAACAAACCATCACCAACCAAACGGGGCAATTTCGTACACTGCCAGCTGGCCGCTACCACCTCCAAATCCAAGCCTCTGCATGGGATGGCAATCTGCATCTGTATGTGTTGGTGTACAACAGTAACCCCGATGAGATTCGGGTCGTCTAAAAGGTCTGTTGATTGGACAAGACACACACGCCGATCTATGTTAGAGTTATCCGATGATCAAATAGCATTCAATCGGATTTTGCGATTGATAAGATTTGTAATTTCAATTAGACCAAATACCTCATCATTTGTATGATCAGGCTCGTTGAAGATCAATCCGATCATCTCAAGGAGCCAAGCCATGTGCTTAATCAACACTGAAGTTCAACCATTTAAAGTCAATGCCTTTCACCAAGGCAAATTTATCGAAGTGACCGAAGCTGATCTCAAAGGCAAATGGTCGGTGCTGATTTTCATGCCAGCCGCCTTTACCTTCAACTGCCCAACCGAAATTGAAGACGCTGCCGACAACTATGCTGCATTCCAAGCAGCCGGTGCCGAAGTGTACATCATCACCACCGACACCCAGTTCTCACACAAAGTCTGGCACGAAACCTCGCCAGCCGTGGGCAAAGCACAATTCCCACTCGTTGGCGACCCCACCCACAAGCTGACCCGTGCGTTTGGCGTGCACATCGATGAAGAAGGTCTGGCACTGCGTGGCACCTTCGTGATCAACCCAGACGGCGTAGTCAAAACTGCTGAAATCCACAGCAACGAAATCGCCCGTGACGTATCGGAAACCCTGCGCAAGCTCAAAGCCGCTCAGTACACCGCTGCCAACCCAGGCCAAGTGTGCCCAGCCAAGTGGAAAGAAGGCGCAGCCACCCTGACTCCATCACTGGATCTGGTGGGTAAGATCTAATCAGTCTGCCCGCTTGGGCGATTGATCCTATTTTGTACCGCTGATCGTAGCGCCCTACGGCGGAGTCACTGGCTCAGCGGTACATCTCAATCCTCATCTGATTGTAGTCGCAAGACGTTGTTTGACGTGTTGCCAGTGCAATTCGTCTTTGTGTGCAACGGGTGATTAGCGATCCTAGCACCCGTTTGATAGGAGAATACCCATGCTCGCCGACAACCTCAAAGTCCAGCTCAAAGCCTACTTGGCCAACTTACGCCGTCCGATTGAACTGGTGTCATCCCTTGATGACAGCCAAGCCTCCAGCGAAATCCGTGAATTAATCCACGAGATTGCTGAACTGTCTGATCTGGTGACAGCACGTGAAGACGGCACAGCCGCCCGTCGCCCATCGTTTGCGGTGGTAGCCGTTGGTGATACTGCACGCGTGGAGTTTGCTGGTTTGCCGATGGGACACGAATTTACCTCGCTGGTGCTCGGTCTGCTGCATGTCGGTGGTCATCCGCCCAAAATCATTGAGGAGCTGCGCGAGCAAATCGTGGCACTCGATACCGAATTGGTGTTTGAGACGTTTGTGTCGTTGACCTGTCACAACTGCCCCGACGTGGTACAGGCGCTCAATACCTTGTCGGCGCTGAATCCCAAGATTCGCCATGTGATGATTGATGGCTCGCTATTCCAAGCCGAAGTCGAACAGCGCCAAATCATGGCGGTGCCAATGGTATTTGTGAATGGTGAAAAATTTGGCTCAGGCCGGATGACCATCGAAGAGATCGTGGCTAAAATCGACACCAACAGTGCCAGCCGTGAAGCCGCCAAGCTCAGTACCAAAGCGCCATTTGATGTGCTGATTATTGGCGGTGGGCCTGCCGGTGCGGGAGCGGCGGTGTATGCCGCTCGTAAAGGCATCCGTACAGGCATCGTCGCTGAGCGTTTTGGTGGGCAAGTCGCCGATACCATGGGCATTGAAAACTATATTTCAGTCACTGAAACCACTGGGCCTAAGCTGGTCGCCGCAGATCGGAAGAGCGTCGTGTAGGGAAAGAGTGTCT
>CALFYA010000231.1 GCA_937952925.1 uncultured Moraxellaceae bacterium | reverse complement strand
ACAAGGGCTAAGTTATTATGGTTAAACAGGTTAATAGCTTAAGTTGGCGCGTATGAGTCAACACCCTATCACGTCAAACCAACACCAAAACGTTACATTTTGTACTTTTGGCGATATTTACGTTTGGCATCTACAATGTCATGTGGCTGTACCGAAATACACCAAAAATCGAAGAATTAACGCAACAAAAAATCATGCCAGACTCTGGTATTTTTGCGATCGCAATATTACTTGGGTTAAATGGCGCATTGAGTAACGGCGGAAAATCTCTAGAATTTTTTGCACTGATTTTATTGGTTGTAGCAAATATTCTTTATATCGTATGGTCATTTTCTGCGAAAAAGGCTCTCGAAGCCTACGCGATCAGAAATTTCAAAATGGATTTGCGACTCAATTCATTTTATACCTTTTTCTTAACAATTTTTTATATCAATTTTTCAATTAACAGCTTAGAAGAAAACTATCAGCGAAAACTGGCTCTTGAAGGATCAGCAAAGACGACACCCCTACAGCCATAAAATCCTCACGACCTTTGTACTTCAAAGGTCGTCACACCTTAAATTCAAATTAAAAATAAATGAATGATTTTATTTTTAAGATCAAAAACATGATGCATCACAGATGATGCATCTCGTGAAACCTAAAAATTTTGCTATGCTTGCCCATCTTTTGATTTTGAGCCGCCGCCATGACTGTCCGCACGCGCATTGCGCCCTCGCCCACTGGTTTTCCGCATGTGGGCACTGCATACATTGCCTTGTTTAACCTGTGCTTTGCCAAGCAACATGGCGGCGAGTTTATTTTGCGGATTGAAGACACCGATCAAGTGCGCTCGACACCTGAATCTGAAAAAATGATTTTGGACTCACTGCGCTGGCTCGGTCTAACGTGGTCGGAAGGCCCTGATGTCGGTGGTGCTCATGCACCCTATCGGCAAAGCGAACGCCGCGACATTTATAAAGCCCATGCACAACAATTGGTGCAAAACGGCCATGCTTTCCCCTGCTTTTGCAGTGAAGAGCGCATGAATCAAGTCCGCGCCGAGCAAATGGCACGCAAAGAAACCCCACGCTACGACGGTCACTGCTTGCACCTCAGCGCGGACGAAGCCACCGCACGAATTGCCGCCGGTGAATCGCACGTCATCCGCATGAAAATCCCCACCGAAGGCATCTGCCAGATCGACGACATGCTACGCGGCAGCATTGAGATTCCGTGGGAACAAGTGGACATGCAAGTGCTGCAAAAAGCCGATGGCTTGCCCACCTATCACTTGGCCAACGTGGTCGATGATCACCTGATGCAAATCACCCACGTCTTGCGCGGTGAAGAGTGGATCAGCTCCGCGCCCAAGCACAAACTGTTGTATCAGTATTTTGGTTGGGACATGCCCGTGCTGTGCCATATGCCACTGCTCCGCAACCCCGACAAATCCAAATTGTCCAAACGCAAAAATCCCACGTCGATCACCTACTACCGTGATATGGGCTTTTTGCCCGAAGCACTGCTCAACTACCTAGGAAGGATGGGCTGGTCGATGCCGGACGAGCGGGAAAAATTCACCTTGGCCGAGATGATCGAACACTTCGATATCCAGCGCGTGTCGCTCGGTGGGCCGATTTTTGATGTGGAAAAACTCACATGGCTCAATGGCGTGTGGTTGCGTGACTTGTCGCCACAAGCCTTACTGCACACCATTTTGGGCTGGGCAGGTGATCCCGCTCGCCTAGAGAAAATCGCCGCGGCGATTCAACCCCGCATCAATACGCTATCGGATGCCGTCAACTGGGCAGGCTTTTTCTTCAATGGCTTGCCCCATATCAAACCAGAGCAATTTGCCAGCAAAAAACTCAGCGATGTCCAAGTGCGGCAAAGCCTACAGCTGGCGCTGTGGCGACTGGAAAAGCTGATGGTGTGGAATGAAGACACCGTGAAGACCACCTTGATGAGCCTGTCTGAGCAAATGGAGATCAAACTCCGCGATTTTATGCCCGCGTTTTTTATTGCCATTGCAGGCAGCACCTCAAGCACACCGGTGATGGAATCGATGGTGACGTTGGGGGCAGATCTGACCTATGCCCGCTTGCGTCATGCGCTTGAAGTGTTGGGTGGGGTCAGCAAAAAAGAAACGGCAGAGTGGCAAAAGCTTGATGTACAGCTCAGTGCGCCTAAAATTTCGGCAAATAATCCAGAATCTGCCGAATAAGTGATTGACAGGATGCGTTTGGGCTTTTAACATTTGCGTCCTGTCGGGGATATAGCTCAGTTGGTAGAGCGCTACAATGGCATTGTAGAGGTCAGCGGTTCGATCCCGCTTATCTCCACCACGACTCTCTCTTGCTTTGGCAAGGGTGCACGATGTCCCCATCGTCTAGAGGCCTAGGACACCGCCCTTTCACGGCGATAACCGGGGTTCGAATCCCCGTGGGGACGCCAGATTCCAAAAACGCCCATCCTTGAGATGGGCGTTTTTTTATGCTTTTTGATGGAGATTGAACGTTTTTAGCGTAAAATATATCGCTGATAACTTTTGAATGAATCACGGAGTGATGAAGAATGTCTCTAACCCCAAAAGATGCAATTCTTTCCGTTGCAATTACTTTGGTTGGCGCGACTGCTGCTGCCTTTATTGGTGGCGATGGTGTGTTCAATAAAACGGCTGAACCCGTAGCCGTACAATCAACGCCACAGGCTCAAACCCCTGCTCCCGCTGTCTTTCAACCGCTTATTCCAGCCACGCAACCCACACCCGAACCTGTCGCGACAACAGCTGCGATTGAGCAAGCCATTGACACAGCAGCAGGCGACACCACGGCAACATCACCCATAGACCAACCAGCGACCACTTTGCCGAGTGATCCGACTCCAGATCCGCTCACCACCTTGCACATGCAAGTTGAACAAGCCAACCAAAAACTAAATCTGGTCTGGAACGCGACCTCTGCCGCTGTACGTCAAAAACTGCTGACCGAACAGCGGGCATGGCTGAAAAAACGTGATCTTGATTGTCAATTGCAAAGTTTGGATGTTGCGCCAGAAGATCAAGATCAACGGCGTTTAATCTGCGAACGTGATGTGACCACCCAACGGGTACAACCCTTACGTCAAGCGATTGAACGTCAAGAGACCTTATTGGCACAGCAGCCCCTACCCAGCGCTCCTGTTACAGCCGCCAACACAGAAGATGAAATCACTCAGCGTGTTGCTGCGCAAAACGCGGCACAGATGCAACAAAACCTCAGACAACTTGAGCGGCAACTCGATCATTTTTAGATCGTGCGGGGCACTTACAAAAATCAGACCGCAATCAGATGCTTGGTTGCGCGGCGGATCCCCAAGACGGCGTATGCTAATTGGCATCTTCCCTGTTTGAGCCTGATGCCATCATGACGATGCTGCGCCCGACCCATATTTTACTGGCCTGTAGTTTGACCACCTTGGTGGCTTGTGGTGCAGATTCCAAACGCGAAGTGGAGCAAGCCAATCAACAAACGCTTGATGCACAGCGTCAAGCCGATGCCGCCGCTCAAGAACTGGCTCGTACCAAGGCCGAACTCGACATGGCACAACAGCAAGCACACAGTGCGCAACAGATGCTTGAAGCCAAACAAAAAACCGATGAAGAACGCGCCA
Source organism: uncultured Moraxellaceae bacterium (assembly GCA_937952925.1). Lineage (GTDB taxonomy): Bacteria > Pseudomonadota > Gammaproteobacteria > Pseudomonadales > Moraxellaceae > CALFYA01. The sequence goes on along the minus strand of CALFYA010000231.1, from coordinate 4,044 downwards.
AAGCTGAGCTGGCTGCCAAACAAAAGGCTGAAGTTGATGCCAAAGCCAAAGCGGAGCTTGAAGCCAAACAAAAAGCAGCCTTGGATGCTCAGCAAAAAACTGACGCCAAAACGAAAGCCGAGCTTGAAGCCAAAATCAAGGCAGAGTTAGACGCCAAACAAAAAGCCGACGCCAAAGCCAAAACGGAGTTGGAAGCCAAGCAAAAAGCGGAGCTTGAAGCCAAAATCAGAGCTGAATTAGAAGCCAAGCAAAAGGCTGAAGCCAAGGCCAAAGCCGAGCTTGAGGCCAAGCAAAAAGCTGAACTTGACAAGAAAAACAATCCGGCCACTGAGCAAGCGTTGGAGACTGCCAAACAAAAGCTTGCCAGCATTGAAAATGAGACCAAAAGTACATGGCGTGCACTGCCTGCGGCACAGCGCGAAGCCTTGCAAGCCGAGCAAAAACTCTGGCGTCAACAGCGTGAAGCCACCTGTAAGGCCAAAGCCAGCAACGAGCCAAATCTGACCGCCCGCAGCCTGAGCATCAACTTGTGTCGGATTGAATTGACTGAGCAGCGGAATGCCGTCTTACGAGCGCGACTTGAAGCATCGTTGCAAGGGCAACACCTACCCGCCCCCACCAACAATCCCAATATCAATGTGATTCAGCAAGGCTTGCAGCTGCTACAGCAAGTGCAAACCGCACAACAACAACGCTAAATTACAAAAAAGGATTATCCACCGTATTGATCGTCGCAGGTGGCAGTTGCTCAGGCAACGCCGCCTCAGCCTCCAAGGTTGACACCACCGCTTGCAAGATTTGCAGCAACTCACGCGCTTGATGCAAACCGACCTGATCACGGGTCAGCTCCATTTGACCGTACAGCACCACGCGATCTTGTTGGTTTTCAAGGGTGAGTTTGCCAATTTGTTGGCTTTGACGATCGTTGGCATATGGCTGAATCATCAGAATGCTCCGGTTATTTGAGTAGACTTTGTAAGACTTGTAAGATCAAGCTCAACCAATCCGTGGAATGAGATGCTGGCGAGCTTGCGGGTGGTGCACTCGATTGTGGCTGGCTGTTGGCAACCGGCTGCCCCAATTCATTGGGATCGACTTGCTGGGTGGAGATCGGCAAATCAATCTTCTTGTTTTTGACAGATACGGCCACCTTGGGCAGCAGATTCACTCCAATTTTTTGCTCAAGCTGCGCCACACTGATCACACTCACCTTGCCCGACTCGTCATTGGGTGCAAAATACGCGCTGGCGGCTTGGCGTTTGGGAAAATACACCACTTTATATACATCGGTCGGCACATATACCTGCCCGACTTTCTTGAGTTTTGGACTTAAAAACGCAGCACCGGTCAGGACATACGCCTCACCTTCTTGCATCACCAAAGCGCGGGTGGCTTCCTCAAGATTACGCCAGACCTCCCGATTGTTGGTGGGGCTTTGTGGCACCATATTGGCGAGCGAAAAACTATCGGATTGCTGCTGACGATTGGCCATATCTCCATTGGGTGCCATATGTCCCCGATCATAGCCACTGCCCCGATAATCCGCCAACGTGGCGCGTTCGTTTTCGGGCAAACGTTCTTCTTCATGAAAACTATCTTGGCGATCAAGATCACGCGCTTTTTTTAGGCGGCTGGTGGTCAAATACTCCCCCACCCACATGGGCGTGCGAGTGACGCCCGAATGCATCACCACAAACCCCGAAAAACACAATTCTCGCGTTTTTTGCTTCAACGCAGGATTGGTGATGATGGGCGCTTGGCCTTGCCAATAGTGTTGCTTACAGTCGGCAGCCCATGCCAATGGACTGACCAATACAACCATACAGATGGTCAGTGGGTTGAAAAATCGCATGATTGTGACACCTCATCATCGCTGCAAAAACAACAAACCCAGCAAAGCGCTGGGTCTGTCACGATTGACCTTAGATTTCGATTTGACTGCCCATCTCGACCACGCGGTTGGGCGGGATTTGGAAGAAGTCACTGGCTGAACTGGTATTGCGTGACATCGAGATAAACAGCTTTTCACGCCACGGTGCCATGCCATCGCCCACTTTATGCAAAATCCGCTCACGCGACACAAAGAAGCTGGTGGTCATCATATCCATCGGCTGACCAATCGATGCAAAAGCATCGGTCAGCGCTTGTGGCACGTCGGGTTGCTCTTTAAAGCCATAACAGACCACCACACGGATAAACTGCTCACTCATCTGTTCGACCACAAAACGCGCCGACGCTTCCACATAGGGAATATCTTTGGTTTCGATGGTCATCAGCACATTTTTCTCATGCAACACTTTGTTGTGCTTGAGATTATGCAACAGCGCATGCGGCACCACCGTTTGACTACCGGTCATAAATACCGCTGTACCCGACACCAAATGCGCACTGTTGCCGATGCTTTTGACAAACAAATCCAGCGGTAGGGTTTCTTTTTGCAGTCGCTCAAACAACAGCTCCCGACCGCGTTTCCACGTGATCATCAGGACAAACACCGTCACCCCAATCACCAGCGGCACCCAGCCACCATCGAGCACTTTGAGCGAGGCCGCGCCAAAAAACAGCAGATCGACCACCAAAAACGGAATCGCCACCAACGCAATTTTGAGTTTTGACCAACGCCAGACGCTATACATCACCACCGCAACCAGTAAGGTGTCACACACCATGGTCAAGGTCACTGCAATGCCGTAGGCGGCTGCCAAATTGGAGCTTGATTGGAACAACACCACCAACGCCAGCACCGAACCAAACAGCAGCCAATTGAGAAAGGGAATATAAATCTGCCCAATCTCCGACTCTGAGGTGTGATGGATGGTCATGCGCGGCAAATAGCCCAATTGGATCGCTTGGCGCGCAATCGAAAACACTCCTGAAATCACCGCTTGTGAGGCAATCACCGCCGCAATGGTGGCAAGGCCAATCATTGGATACAGCAATGCTTCGGGCACCAGCAAATAAAACGGATTTTCAATCGCGGTTGGATCACGCAGCAAGAGCGCGCCTTGTCCGGCATAGTTGAGCAGCAAACACGGCAACACCACCAAAAACCAACCCAAGCGAATCGGGAAGCGACCAAAATGCCCCATATCGGCATATAAGGCTTCGCCACCGGTAATGGTCAGTACCACTGCACCCAAGATAAAAAAGGTACGAAACGGATAATTGATCGCAAATTCAATCGCCCACAGGGGATTGGCCATATTGAGCACGAAGGGATTTTGCACAATGCTCATGACGCCTAGCGCCCCAAGCGCCAAAAACCAGATCAGGGTAATGGGGCCAAAGAACTTGCCCACCGAGCCAGTCCCTTTGCGTTGGATGATAAACAAAAAGGTCAACACTGCAATCGCAATCGGCACGACATAGGCACCAAACGCAGGCGCGGCAATCGTCAACCCTTCCACCGCCCCCATCACCGATACCGCAGGGGTGATAATTCCATCACCAAAAAACAACGCCGCCCCAAACAGACCAATCGCCACCAGTGCTAGCCGCATATTGGGCGACATATGGTCTTTACGGGTACTCAAGGCCAGCAGTGCCATGATACCGCCTTCACCATTGTTGTCGGCGCGCATGATCACAGCAATATATTTGAGGGACACCACAATGGTGAGCGCCCAGAAGATCAGGGATAAAATCCCCAAGACGTTGGCTTCATTAATCGGCATGCCGTGAGCGGCATGAAAACTTTCTTTGAGGGCATATAAGGGGCTGGTGCCAATATCACCAAAGACCACCCCGAGTGCGCCGAGCGTCAGTAGCGACATCGAAGAACGCTGTGCTGGCTGCATAAATAACCATCCGCAAATGCAAGATGCCGCTCATGGTATCACTGAAGTATGTCGAAAGATCAACCATATCGAAAAATTCCAATTGGCAAAGGGACAATAGTTGGCTAGAATCGTCGGCCTTAGGTGAGGTGTCCGAGTGGCTGAAGGAGCACGCCTGGAAAGTGTGTATACGGCAACGTATCGAGGGTTCGAATCCCTCTCTCTCCGCCAGCTTACAACGTTCGAACGTTTTGGGGCGTGAATAGAT
>CALFYA010000230.1 GCA_937952925.1 uncultured Moraxellaceae bacterium | reverse complement strand
CTTCTCAATTGTTTTGCTTAAGGGCTTGTTTCCACGCTCTTTTGCGCTTTGAAACGTTGATTTATTGATGCCGTGGCGTGCAGCCCATGCAAATGGCTCTTCATTGCCGATCAGTTGAGCCATGCGCTCCCAAAAAGCTTTAGCTGCTGACTGCCTATTGTCGTGTTGCTGAGTCAACATGCCCTACTCCTCTGCGTACTGTATGCAAAATGGGTAAGCAAAAACAATAAATCGTTTGCATACCTTTTATACCAATAAAAACAGGCGCTTAAGCTTGATATGCAAAAAACACCCGACAAAGTATGCAAAACAACTTGATATGCATACTTTTGCGTACTAATATGCGTTAGAAGTGTTGAAAAACACTTTTAACACTGAAAAAAAATCGCCAGTGGCGATGCGCAAAAGGGCTTTGGCTATGTGGCACAAAGAAGACATTAAGGCAGAAATTCGTAAGCGTGGAAAAACGCTTATTGAGCTTGCACGCGAGAATGAAGTGTCTGCATCTACAGTACGCGACGCACTTGTACGCCCCGTAACTGCTGGTGAACGCATCATTTCTGGCTTTCTTGATGTCCCACTCTGTGAACTCTGGCCTGAACGTTGGACTCAAACGGGTCAACGGATACGCCCTCGTTACGCCCACAAATATAACGCATTTGGACGGGTTGACCAATGAAAACACATTATTCAGTTGCCGACTTGTTGAGTATGCAAATTGATGGCGTGCCAAACACTCGGCAAGCCGTTGAATACCGTGCTAAGCGTGAGCAATGGCCTTTTGTTGAGGTAGCCGCAAAAGGTGGTCGCAATGGTGTGCGCCGCGAATACGTTTTGCCTACCGAGCTTGCACGCGCTGTACATGCCCATTTGCTGAAAGATGCAATTACCAGTGTGCCCGCTGTAATCAACGAGCCTACCCCACCCGCTTTGCATACTGTGAATACTACACAGCTTGCAGACTGGCAGCGGCAATGCGCTGAGGCTCGACTCATCATCGTGCGAGAAGTTGAGTGCCGAGTACGTGCCGGTGTGAAAAAGACCAAAGCCTTGGAGTCTGTTGTGGCAGATGCCGCTGCCGGTACGTTGCCCGAAGGTATCCAAGGGATTGTCGCACTTGCGAATGCACGAGCTGGTGATGAGCGAGCAATCAGCCGCCGTAGTTTGTTTGACTGGTGCAGTGCTGTTGAGCAAGCCGAAGCACAAAAAATCCCAGCCATTGCAGTACTCGCCCCCAAACCTCGTGCGCAAAAAATCCCTGCATGGGCTGCACACCTGATGCAATTGTGGGGGCAACCACAAAAGCCCAGTTTGGCGGCGGTGATGGAAGTACTTCCTTCAGTCCTGCCCGCCGGTATTGAAGTACCAAGCTACGGTCAAGCCTACCGTTTTATCAATGAGCAAGTGGGCAGCGTCGAGCGCGAAAAAGGCCGGATGGGTAGCCGCGAACTCAAGAATATCAAGCCTTTTGTGCGCCGCGATACGACCGCACTACTGCCAACCGATGTGTATACCGCCGATGGTCACTGTTTTGATGCCGAGGTGGCACACCCGCAGCATGGTCGTCCTTTCCGGCCTGAAATCACCACGGTGATTGATGTTGCTACCCGTCTGGTGGTTGGGTTTAGCGTTGATCTGGCTGAATCGGGCTGGGCAGTACTTGATGCTATTCGCCTGTCTGCCACCAACTGGGGCATTCCTGCCCTGTTTTATGTGGACAACGGTTCGGGCTATCAAAACGACATGATGAAAGCCCAAGGGCGCGGGATTATGGCGCGGCTGGGGACAGAGATGACCCATAGCTTGCCGTACAACTCGCAAGCACGCGGGATTATCGAACGCTCGCATCAAACATTGTGGGTCAAAGCTGCAAAAAATCTGCCCACATACATGGGCGCTGATATGGACAGCCAAGCCAAACAGAAAGCCTTCAAGGTCACACGCCGTGACATCAAAGCGGTGGGCGCATCTAAATTGCTGATTCAGTGGGATGTGTTTTTGGAGTATGCGCGGGCTGCTGTGGAGGATTACAACAGCAAGCCACACTCTGCCCTGCCCAAATTTACCGACCGTACCACGATGAAAAAGCGGCATTTGTCGCCGCTGGAAGCATGGCAAAAGGCGGTTGCTGATGGTGCTGAGATTCACAAGATTGATGCCACTGAAGCCAATGATTTGTTTAGACCTTATGTCGAACGGACGGTGCGCCGTGGTGAAGTCGATCTATTCGGTAACAAGTATTTTGCCCAAGAGCTTGCCGACTATAACGGTCAGGTCATGACGATTGGCTACGACATCCACGACCCATCACAGGTTTGGGTACGCGATGACGAAGGCCGTCTAGTTGCTGTTGCGGGCTGGAATGCCAACAAAACTAGCTATTTCCCTGTGTCGAAAGTTGAGCAAGCACGTGAAGAGCGCGCTAAAGGCCGTTTGCGCCGCCTTGCTGCTAAACAGCATGAAGCACTTGAGGAAGCTGGTACACAAACCGTGCTTGAGCATCTTCAAAACCAGAATTTGCCAGTGTTTGGCACTCGTACCACTGATCTTGCAGCCGTTTTTGCTGAGATCGAAGCGGCTACTCCAGCCCCAGCACCGACCAATATTGTGCCCTTTAAGGCGGTTTTTGATGACGCGCCAACACCTGTAGCGATGCCCGAAGACAAGCTGGGTCGTTGGGTGGCGTTGGATGATCGAGTGCAGGCTGGTGAGCAGCTTGAGGGGAAAGATTTTGATTTTTGGTCGTTGTTCCCGAAAGGAAAAACCTTTCGGGAACTGACCGAAGACAAGCCTGAATTACGCCAGCGCGCTGCGAACGCGCTGGGTAAAGCGTGAGTACTGACGATTGCAATCGTCGGGACTCTTTTTTAACACTGGAGCTTTTTTATGCTGAACGATCTTAAACAGCCTGTCAACACCGGTGGTGCTGGCATCGCGCAAATCCAAAGCGTTGCGGCTTGCTATCAAGCCATCAAACGCACCGATGACCGTAACCCTATGCTGTCTGGCATTGCGGTGTTTTATGGTCACAGTGGCCTCGGTAAGTCTGTTGCTGCAAGTTACATTGCAAATAAAACAGGGGCTTACTATGTGCAAGCAAAGTCCACATACACCAAAAAAGCCCTGCTGCAAGCGGTGCTGCGTGAGATGGGGATTATCCCAAAGCCTACCCTGTCGGAAATGACAGACCAAGCCGCGATTGAACTGGCTAAAAGCCGCCGCCCCTTGATTGTGGACGAGTTTGACTTCCTCGTGTCGTCTGGAAAGGTCGAGGTCGTCCGTGACCTTTACGAGGGCAGCCAAGGCACGATTTTGTGTATTGGTGAGGAACGACTTCCGAGCAAATTGGAAAAGTGGGAACGCTTCCACGGTCGTGTACTGCACTGGCAACCCTGCCCACATGCCAACGTCAATGATGCACGTTTGCTGCTACCCGTCTATGCCCCTCAAATCCAAGTGACTGATGAGGTGCTGGAGCTGCTCGTGTCTACGGTGCGTGGCTCAACTCGCCGGATCTCAAACAACTTGGAAATGCTGCATGAAATTGCCCTCAGCGAAGGTGTGCGTGCTGTTGACCCTGACGTGCTTAAGGTGCTTTTGCCCGCCGGTTTTGTGACTGGTGAAAGCCCTAAGCCACGGTCTTTATAAGGAGTTTTTGAGATGACTTTGGAAGCTATGGAAGCACCGGTACGCAAACCACGGGAACGCGTTTGGGATGAGATTCGGGCAGCAGAAGGCGAATTTACGCTTGAGCAAGTCGCGTATGCAGCAGACATGAAGATTGATAGTGCGCGGGATTATCTGACTGGTTTGCGTCGTGCAGGTTTTATTGTTGAAACCCGCCGTGAAGCTAAGCCGTTGACCGTTGGTGGCAACACCAAGCAAGTCTATTACGCACTGGTCAATGATGTGGGACATGACGCACCAGCCGTCAATCGCAAGGGTGAAATTCTAACGCCAAATGCAGTCAATAACGCCATGTGGAATGCGCTGCGGATTGGATTGCCAAGTGTGACCCCTCGTGCCCTTGCAGCATATGCATCGACTGATGACCGCAAGGTGTCAGAAGAAACCGCAAACAGCTATCTGCAATCACTGGCCGCTGCCGGTTATGTGGTGGTCGTCAAGGCTGCAAGCTATGCAAATCAAGCGACTTATCGACTTTTGCCGGACAAAAACACTGGGAAGAAATCACCTCAGATTTGCCGAGCCTGTCGTGTGTTTGATCCAAATATTGGGCGTGTGGTCTACCAAGAGCAGCCCGAATTGGCGGATGAAATGCGGGAAGGCGCTGGCATGGAGAAAAGCCATGTGTAATGAGCATAAACCTTTGGAAGCCTTGCTTGTCGAGCAAGAGCGCAATGTAAAGCTTACCGCAGCCGATCTGGAAAACCGTATCAAGGTTGTTTATCTGTACGGCAACACTCAAGACCTGCGCATTGAAAACGCAAAATTAACCAACGACAACAAACGCCTAGAAGCCCGTTTTCGTTGGGTGCTGGCTTTGCTCGTCGCAATGATTTTTGCAGCAGCCGCCAACTGTATTGCGCTGGTGTGCCTACTGACCTTGGTTGCAGCAGTGCTTGCAGTGCTGTGGTGGGGAGTATGCCGCCATGTCTGAAAAGAAAGCAGATGCTTTGGCACTGCTTGAAGTTGCCGTGCAGGAGCACGGCAGCCTTCAGGCGGTGGCTGAAGTTTTGGACGTGTCACGCACTGCTTTAAGTCTGGTGCGCAGTGACAAGTACAAAGGCAGCCCTGATCTGATGCATGACCGGATCATCGCAAAGTTTGGTTTTGGCTGGCACTGCACACACACCGGTGAGCGTATCAGCCCTGAGTCATGCAAAAGCATTTGCACTAGTGAGCCGCCAGTGCAGAACCCTGCCGCCATGCGGCACTACCGCACCTGCCAGACCTGCCCCAAGAAATTTAAGGATGAATCATGATGAAAGCCTATGTTTATTCATCGGGCACGATAGCGTTTGGCTATCAAGTCCCTAGTAATGCGGTGCTGATTGCGCGTGGTCAGGCAAGTGTATTGCAACGCGCCATGCGCCAGTACGCACAAAGCCGTTTTAGCCAAGAGCTGTACATCCCACTGACTAAGCCAACCGCTCAACGCATGACTGACGAAATCTATGCAGAAATCGTTGGATGGGCAAATCGTTTGCG
>CALFYA010000229.1 GCA_937952925.1 uncultured Moraxellaceae bacterium | reverse complement strand
GCATCGAGGACAACAGCAAGAACACATCTGTCCCCTGATCCTTTGCCATTTGGATAACGTTTTCCTCCGTCAAATCTGGCCGCTGATCTTGAAGGTCGCGCAGCATCGCACGCTCGCCAACGGATAAGCTGTATGTATTGGGGGGAGGGGATGCTAGCTGTTGCTTTGCTCTATTTTTTGGTGCTTGGTTCGACAGTGGTTTGGTGGGTGGTGAGGCGTGCTCTTTTTGCACCAATACAAAATCAAATCCGGCAATTGAGCGACCCTCGCGTCTGGGTGTACAGGTCACAATCAGGTCTGTGTACTGGTTGATTTGCTGAACCGCTTTATCCAACACCTTACGGCGGAAGTTATCGATACGCTCGTAAGAAGGTTCGTTGGCATCCAGATAGTTCTTAAGCTCCACAAGGCTCAGATACCGCTCAGAGAGTAATCGATATTGCGCCAACAACTCATACAGGCGGATGGCATAGACGCTCGTCATTTGTGCCACATTCTTGAGCTGGTAGCTCGTGAAGTTGGACTCCAGATCACTGACGTACGGAATGATCTCAGTTGATAGACGCAAACGAACCAACGCCATTTGTTCGACGTATAGACAAGCATTGACCCATCGAGTTTTGAGGATCGAGGGTTTGCCAGAAACCGGATCATTGACATTGAGCTGTACAAAACGGTGAAACAAGTTATCTGACGCTATTTTTAATGACTTGTACCCTGAGGTCTGAGTGAGACCACAGATTTGCACATAGTCGCTGGCTTTGACTTCCAGCCACGTTTCGGAGGTGATGCTCTGACCACTTTCTCGTGCACACACAATTGCAAGTAACACCAATCTTTGCTCACTGAGGTCGAGACGATAAGACGCCTCAACCAAGCGATTGTGTTTGACGACCAGACTTTTCGATGAGGTCATATCATACTCCTTTTGTTTAAAAACTACCACAATAGTTAAAGGTAGTAAACAAAATTCAAAGCTGAAGAAAGGTAGTGAACAAGCTGAAGAAAGGTAGTGAACAAACTGAAGAAAGGTAGTGAACAAACTGAAGAAAGGTAGTTTTTAATCTTCTGAAACCCTTGTGGCGTAAGGCTTAGAGCCCTCCGAAAAGCTCTTAAAAGCTTTTAAAAGTATTTAAAAGGGAATTTTTTGATTTTAAAAACTACCTTTAAGATAAAAAGTAGTTGGAAAACTGAAGAAAGGTAGTTTTTAACGGTTATGCTAAAAATCGCTCTAACGATACTTTTAAGCTTGTATGTGAACCAGATTTGCTCCTCAGATTCCAAACCGTTATCCTTCACTTGCAGGCCACATGCCTGTCGGTTTTAGCAGACCGATCCACCTAAGGCGTAGAAAGCTGTCAGGCTTTTTGCGTAACTCAGCTCGTCCCCCTTACGGTGGAACGGGAGGGGGACGCGTTCGCGCGTGCTGATTTCTTAGGTATCAGTCTGCTAACCCCCTTCTGTTCTGCCACCATCGTTTAGCAGCGTTATGGCAGAGCTTCTTAAACCTAAGGAGTTAGTCATGACCATGACAACTGTAATTCGACGTTTTTTACATCCTCCCACTGTCCTATCTGGTGCAACTTCTACCCATACCCCCTCTAAAACGCACGTAGAGCGCGTCTATGGCCTGTCTCGCATCGTGGTGGTGTGTTTCCTTGGTCTAAGCCTTGCGGCGTGTTCTAGCCCCTCTGAGCGCGTTTTTATGCAGTCATGTACCTACGGTGGAGCCGCAGGTAACGATGACCAGTGCGAATGCGCCTACGAAAAAATCACCGACCACTACCCCGAAGAGATGCTCAACAAGATCGAGCACCCCTCACAGATGCCTTCAGATTTTGATCAGGTGTTGGCGCAAGCTGCACTTGAGTGCCGTTCTGAATAAACGGTGTGGATGCTATTGGCTGCCTCACACGGATCAGGAGGGTCTGAACATGCGTGTCTTGGCTGGAGTGTTGTTTGTAGGCGGTGTCGTCTGGTTTATGGGCGGTTTGCCGTTTTTGGGTGTGTTGCTGTTTTTGTGGGTGCTTAGTGCACTGGGTAATTTTGCGGCTGGAGAGGACAAATGAATTTGCAAGTGAAACAAGTCTTGATTGGCTTATACGCGTTAATTGGTGTGGTATTTGCGCTGTATAAACACTTTGGCACTTACGATACCCATGGCTTTGCCTATCACTTGGGTCAAGGGGTCATTTGGCCTGCGGTGATGTTCCCGTCACTTGGTAAGGCGATTGGTGGTGTGATCATGTTGGTGGTGATTGGTGCGATCCTGATGAAGCGTTAAGGGTGATGAGGTGAGAGGGGTGTGGTAGGGCAGTTGTTGCCCTACCGCTATGCCATGGCAGCAGTGTCAGGCGAATCGACTGAGTCTGCTGCGTTGAGGTATTTCGTCCATGAGTGCCGCAATCGCCGCATGAGCAGCGATGCGCTGTTTGATGATCGCAGGAAGTTGACTGCGAGTAATTAATTTTTGTTTCGGCTGATCCGCGAATCGAACCCGACCACTTCGTTTTAACAGGTAGGGCAGTAAATGTTTGTTGAGATTATCAAGCTGCTGCCGAAGCTCGAAAGCACCGTAGTTGTCAAACAGGCCAATACATGGATATTTGTATCGTTTTTTTCTGTCATGGCAATTGTGAAAAACACCCGAATTTTTACCTTGACTGCTTGATTTAACCAGTTGATTCCATGCAAGGCCAATGCTCTGTGCTTTGCTAAAACTGTTGAGAAAATAATCAGCATTAAAAAATAACAACAGATGGGCATGCCAGCCTTTTTCGAGTCCAAACTCAACTTTACGAATATAACCTTCAAGGTATTTAAACAGAGGTTTTCGATGATGTTGGCTAAATAAATCGTTGAGCATTTTCAAGAAGACCGCTAGATCGTATTTTCTGAGGATGGCCTTTTTGAAGCCCAGATCAACCCGTATGACCAGTAATCGACGTCGTTCAGAGCGTTGTTTGGTTGGTCTAAATAAATCTGAAATATAGGCTGAATACTCTGCGAGTTGGTGTTGATACTCAATCTGTTCTTTTTTTTGATGGCGAAGATAGGCAGCACTGCGAAAAGATTTTCGAATTATTTTGATGATTTTCTCAAATATTTTCACCTGCTGTACAGATGGTTGCTCATGCGGCATTGAATCATCAAACGCCTCTAACCATTTGAAGTATTGAGGATGGTTTAAGATGGTTCGAAAGGCATGTGCCACGTCATGGCAATACAAAGCGTCCCGTCCCTGACAGGGATTGCTGGTTAATAGCTGTGGGGTCATGGGTATATATTCGGCGAATTCTTGGCAGTGAACATGAGCGATGTATGGTGTTGAGTGTTCTTCTAAGATGGTATAGCGGAACCTCTTAGTACTCTGAACTAATTGAATAAAATTCTTCCAGAGTAGAAAGAGGTAGATGCTGCTCTCAACAAATTCTAGATGTGCAGGCTCAAGAGTATTTTTTGGTGTGTGTGCAACGACACATGAATGCTTGGTTGACAGCTCTAGGGTTGGGAAGGATGACGATGGGATATCCATCGGTTGCTCAATGCTAGTTGATGAGTCTAGCGGTGTGTAGACCAGAGCCTTGTCCATGTGGATCACCTCTATTTCGATTGTGGTATGCCATACAACAAACCAAACTCATCAAAAAAATAGAGGGTGTACCACCTACGCTTAAAAGACGTAGGGTGCAGTTCATCCATGTGGATCATAGCATGGTATAGATCATTGAGGATGAGACTGATTCATCAGTAATGAGTGAATGTGTATTAATACATTATTCAAAATACATAGACATCAGTAAATCATAAATCAGATGAGCCTATTGAGGGCTCATCTGTAATGAGTCATATATCAGGTGTGCTATGCCATGAGGCTAGCACACTTGCATCATGAGAAGTAGATATGACCCTACTCGGGTAGTGTAATTGTATTAATAACCAGTTTGTCACCGTAGGTCTGATGATCAAATGAGGTCTATTGTTGAGGGTGGATTTGATGATTATAGACGGCGGGCTGAGATGTTTTTGAGGTCTAACCCAGATTTTTGCATCAAAAAATGAAGATTGATGACCTAGATTTTTTGAAAAGTTATCCGACAAAAAGGTCTACGGATTGACGTAAAATCTCGTACCAAATACGCGTGTTTTGGATGATATTTAAGAGTGGTTTAATTGGCTGATCATGCCAAAATTCAGCTGAGCCAATTGAAAGTATAGCGCATAAAATCGGATTTAGATTCTAAAAAAAGACAGAGATATATCATCTCATTGAACCTAACTCACCACTCTCGGTGGGTTTTGCATGTCCCTGTGGAGGAAAGTTCAATGACGATTTATTGTCCGTATTGTGATTCAAGCCATGTCCAAATCAAGCATTACGCCAAGAAGACGGGTGGTGCGATTGGCATGGTGGCTGGTGGTGCAGGAGGTGCGGCGGGTACTGTTCAAGGTGCTCAGTTGGGCATGTATATGGGTTTGATTGGTGGCCCTCCTGCCATGTTTTTAGGTGGTTTGTGTGGCGCACTGTTGGGTGGTCTAATCGGGGCTGCCGCAGGCTGTAAGACGGGGGTGACGGTCGGCGAATACATCGATGACACCTTACTCGATAACTATCACTGCTGTGATTGTGATCGGCATTTTGGTGCTGATGTCCTGCATGATCGTTAATCAACAGTGCATCCATTTCTTCATCCATGTCATCACACGCGGAGTGCTGAGCATTTAGCGTTGATCCCTTTTTCACCCTTTCACTCTTCCAACCTTTGATCCCTGTCCATTTGATTGGTCGGGCAGGGGTCTAAGCACATCCCAACACATCCTGATCGGCGCTTGCATATCAAGGCGCAGCGCCTGATCACATCTACATCTTGGAGAAACATCATGGCACATTTAGTCGAAACCATGGCTTATGTCGGCGATACCCCTTGGCACGGTCTAGGCAATCGCCTGACTGAGAAACAGCCCCTTGAAGTCTGGGCGCATGAAGCCGGTATGGATTGGCAGATCAATGAAAGCCCTGTGCGCTTTTCGGCACAGCATTGGTCGGGCAATGAGTTGTTTGGCACCTTTGACGATCAGAAGGTGCTGTATCGCTCAGATACGCTAGAACCGATGTCGGTGGTGAGCAAACGCTACAAGGTGGTACAGCCTCGTGACATTCTGGAGTTTTACC
>CALFYA010000228.1 GCA_937952925.1 uncultured Moraxellaceae bacterium | reverse complement strand
TGACGTCAGCAGCTTTTTCACCAAAAATCGCACGCAGCAGTTTTTCTTCTGGGGTGAGCTGAGTTTCGCCTTTGGGCGTCACTTTACCGACCAGAATGTCACCGGCGTTGACTTCAGCACCGATATACACGATCCCCGACGCGTCAAGCTTGGACAGTGCGGCTTCGCCCACGTTGGGGATATCAGCGGTGATTTCTTCGGCACCGAGCTTGGTGTCCCGCGCCACACAAGACAACTCTTGGATGTGGATCGAGGTGAAACGATCTTCTTGTACCACACGCTCCGACAACAAGATCGAATCTTCGAAGTTGTAGCCGTTCCATGGCATAAACGCCACGCGCATGTTTTGACCCAGTGCCAATTCGCCCAAGTCGGTCGAAGGACCATCAGCCAAGATGTCACCCGTCGCCACCATGTCACCGCGATTGACGATGATGTGTTGGTTGATACAGGTGTTTTGGTTGGAACGGGTGTATTTGATCAGGTTGTAGATGTCTACACCGGCTTCGCCCGCTTGCATCTCATCTTCGTTGACCCGAATCACGATACGGCTGGCATCGACATAGTCGATCTTGCCACCACGTTTGGCGACCACACACACACCAGAGTCACGCGCGACGT
This sequence comes from uncultured Moraxellaceae bacterium, assembly GCA_937952925.1. Lineage (GTDB taxonomy): Bacteria > Pseudomonadota > Gammaproteobacteria > Pseudomonadales > Moraxellaceae > CALFYA01. Next base: position 6,025 of record CALFYA010000228.1, on the reverse strand, counting down.
GACGCTCCATACCAGTACCCACCAGCGGCTTGTCGGCGCGCAGGGTTGGAACCGCTTGACGTTGCATGTTGGAACCCATCAGCGCACGGTTGGCATCGTCGTGTTCCAAGAACGGAATCAAGCTGGCCGCGACCGACACCACCTGACGTGGCGACACGTCCATGTGAGTGACTTTTTCGGGGCTCATGCGAATAAATTCGCCATGATGACGCACGGTCACCATTTCTTCGGTCAGCGCACCTTCGGCATTGACGGGCGAATCGGCCTGTGCAATCACGGTACCGACTTCTTCAATCGCCGACAGGTATTCAATATCATCGGTGACTTTGCCATCCACCACACGGCGGTATGGAGTTTCCAAGAAACCAAATTCGTTGGCTTTGGCAAATACCGCAAGGCTGTTGATCAAACCAATGTTTGGACCTTCAGGCGTTTCAATTGGACACACCCGACCGTAGTGAGTCTGGTGGACGTCACGCACTTCAAAGCCAGCGCGTTCACGGGTCAAACCACCAGGGCCGAGCGCCGAGACACGGCGTTTATGGGTAATTTCAGACAACGGGTTGTTCTGATCCATAAACTGTGACAATTGGCTTGAACCGAAGAACTCTTTGATCGCCGCCGCAACCGGTTTGGCGTTGATCAAATCTTGCGGGGACAAGTTTTCGGTTTCGGCTTGATTCAGACGCTCTTTGACCGCACGCTCAACACGCACCAAGCCCACACGGAATTGGTTTTCGGTCATTTCACCAACCGAACGCACGCGACGGTTACCCAAGTGGTCGATATCGTCCACTTCGCCTTTCCCGTTACGGATGTCAACCAAGGTTTTGAGCACATCAACGATATCGCTGTTGTTCAAAATGCCTTCGACTTCACGGCTCTTTTGGTCTTTGCCCACTTGATATGGACGACCCAAGCGGCGATTGAACTTCATGCGGCCAACTGGCGACAAGTCGTAACGCTCAGCACTAAAGAACAAGTTGTTAAACAGGTTCTCGGCGGCATCTTTGGTCGGTGGCTCACCCGGACGCATGACTTTGTAGATTTCGACCAAGGCATCTTCGCGGCTGCGCGTGGTATCGGCACGCAAGCTGTCGGCAATAAAGGGGCCACGATCAATATCGTTGGTAAACAGCATATTGAACAGTTTGACGCCATTTTCAGCGAGCTTGACCAATACCTCGTGAGTAATCACAGTGTTGGCATCGACCACCGAGCCATCACGCAAGGTGACGTCTTGAGCCAAAATCCGCTCGTACAGATACTCATCGGGCACGGGCAAGCGCTTCAGCTCAGCCTGTTCCATCTGACGCACATGACGCGCATTGATCCGTTTGCCTTGCTCGACAATCACCTTGCCTTCTGGCGTCTTGATGTCGAACTGTGCCATCTCACCACGCAGACGCTCAGGAATCAGATCAATCTGATAGCTGCCATCTTCAAGATAAACAGGCACTTGCTCAAAGAACATGTCGAGGATTTGTTGGGTGCTCAAGCCCAATGCACGCAGCACAACAGTGGCCAGCAGCTTACGACGACGGTCGATACGGACGAACACCAAGTCTTTAGCATCAAACTCAAAGTCGAGCCATGAACCACGGTAAGGAATGATCCGCGCCGAATACAGCACTTTGCCTGAGCTGTGGGTCTTGCCCTTGTCGTGGTCAAAGAACACACCAGGTGAACGGTGCAACTGACTGACGATGACCCGCTCAGTGCCGTTGATCACAAACGTCCCGTTATCGGTCATCAATGGGATTTCACCCATATAGACTTCTTGCTCGCGCACGTCTTTGATCGATTTGGTTTCACGATCATAAATAATCAGACGGATTTTGACGCGCAGCGGGGCTGCATAGGTTGAACCGCGCAAAATACATTCGCGCACGTCAAACTCAGGCTTGCCGAGGATATAATCGACAAACTCAAGCGCCGCATTGCCTGAATAACTAAAAATAGGGAAAACTGAACGAAAAGCAGCTTGCAAACCGACGTCTTCACGCTGTTTTGGCGACTTCCCATCTTGCAAAAATGCACGGTACGAGTCCACCTGAATGGCGAGCAGGTACGGTATATCCATGACATTGGGCAGTTTGCCAAAATTCTTGCGGATCCGTTTCTTTTCAGTATAGGAGTAAGCCATCGGGTGTCCTCGGAAAGTAAGCCGACCCTTGCGCACAGGGTCGAAGAAACGCTACGCCGGAATGGCGACGACTCAACCTCACAGATCACCATGAGGTCGAGTCGATTTGAACGCTTGCCAATCAATTGTTTTAAAATCAATCAATTGATTGGAAAACCTTCAGCAAATATGCTGTACATGGCGAGTTTTTGTACCAGAATCCCCCTAGTTGGGGCGTTTCAGACAAAAATCAAGCCGAGTATCTTAACGCAAAAAGGCCGATGACCCAAGAGGGTCACCAGCCATGTGCAGGGAACGTGTATTGCCACGCCCCCAGTCAAGATTACTTGACTTCGACTTCTGCACCAGCCTCTTCCAGCTTTTTCTTGAGCGCAGCAGCGTCGTCTTTGCTCACGCCTTCTTTCAGAGTCTGTGGCGCGCCTTCAACCAGATCTTTGGCTTCTTTCAAGCCCAAGCCAGTGGCTTCACGTACGGCTTTAATGACCGCAACTTTGTTGGCGCCAAAGCCTTTGAGGATCACGTTGAATTCGGTTTGCTCTTCAACAACCGCAGCAACAGCAGGACCTGCAGCAACAGCAACAGCTGCAGCAGAAACGTTGAATTTCTCTTCGAATGCAGAGATCAGTTCAACCAGTTCCAGAACGGTCAATTCAGCAACGGCGTTCAGGATATCGTCTTTGGACAGTGCCATGAGTAAAGCTCCAATGGTGTATAGGGTGGTTTAGGCGGCGATTAAGCTGCTTGCTCTTCCTGTTTTTCCTTGAGTGCTGTAAACAAACGAGCAAACTTGGAAATAGGGGCTTGCAGTACCGATGCCAGCATGGTGAGTGCGGTTTCGCGGTTGGGCAGCTTGGCCAGAATATCAATCTGATCTGGGCCGTAAACTTTGCCATCAAACGCAGCCGACTTGATTTCCAGCTTTTTATGGTCTTTGGCAAACTCTTGGAACAAACGAGCAGCAGCGCCCATGTCGTTCTCAGAGGTCGATAGACCAATAATGCTAGGGCCAGTCAGCGTGTCGTTCAGAATCGCAAACGGTGTGCCTTCAAAAGCACGACGCGCCAGCGTGTTACGAACCACGCGCAGGTAGACCCCCTGCTGGCGGGCTGATGTACGCAACTTGGTCAGTTGCTCTACAGTCAGACCACGATAGTCGGCGACCACAGCAGAGAATGCGCCAGCAGCAACTTGGTTGACCGCTGCAACGATCTCTTTTTTGTCCTCTAGTCTCAGAGTCACTGTAACCTCCTCGTGTATATTGATCCGATGCGCAATTGCACCGGATCGCCCAATCATCGTTTACCCTTCGGTAAACGCGCGGGGTTAGCAGTGTGAAACCGAAAACCACCGCGTCTGCGCAGGCTGGAATTTTAAGCTCAAGGCCACCAAGGTGACCTCTTGCGCCTGTGGTCTTTGACGCTCACCCACGCAAGCAAGGCTTGGGGGTGACTTCAAAGTCCTTGTGGCAACTGACCAGCAGTTGCCGAATACAATTCAACCGATTACTTCGACACCGAAGCCACGTCGATGGTGAGGCCAGGACCCATGGTGGTCGACAGGCTGATCTTTTTGAGATACACGCCTTTTGAAGTCGCTGGTTTGGCCTTTTTCAGGTCAGCAACCAGAGCTTCAACGTTTTGACGGATCGCTTCAGCGCTAAAGCCAACTTGACCGACCGCTGCATGGATGATACCGCCTTTGTCAACACGGTAGCGCGCTTGACCGGCTTTGGCGTTTTTCACTGCAGTGGCAACGTCTGGCGTGACGGTACCGACTTTCGGGTTTGGCATCAGACCACGGGGGCCCAAGATGGTACCGAGTTTACCCACAACACGCATGGCGTCTGGAGCAGCAATCACCACGTCAAAGTTCAGGTTGCCACCTTGGATGCTCTCAGCGAGGTCATCAAAGCCAACAACATCAGCACCTGCCGCTTTGGCTGCTTCAGCAGCTGCGCCTTGGGCAAATACGGCAACACGGACGGTTTTGCCAGTACCTGCTGGCAGGGTGGTTGCACCACGAACCACTTGGTCGGATTTACGTGGATCAACACCGAGGTTGACCGACACATCCAGAGATTCTTTGAATTTGGCTGCTGGCAAGCTGTTCAGGGCTGCCACGGCTTCTTCGAGCGAGTACACTTTGTTGGTGTCAACTTGTGCAGCGATCGCTTTTTGACGTTTGGTCAACTTTGCCATGTCTTATACTCCTTCCACTTCGAGGCCCATTGAGCGTGCTGAACCTGCGATGGTACGCACACGTGCGTCCAAGTCAGCACCGGTCAAATCTGGCTCTTTGGTGGTTGCAATTTCTTCCAATTGCGCACGGGTGATCTTGCCCACTTTTTGAGTGTTTGGACGAGGTGAACCCTTGGTGATCCCTGCAGCCTTCTTGATCAAGATGGTGGCTGGAGGAGTCTTCATGATGAAGGTGAACGACTTGTCGCTATAGACCGTGATCACAACAGGAATCGGCAGACCTGGCTCAACTTTTTGGGTCGCGGCGTTGAATTCTTTACAGAACGCCATAATGTTGACACCACGTTGACCGAGTGCAGGGCCGATTGGTGGGGATGGGTTGGCTTTGCCCGCCGCTACTTGCAGCTTGATATAGCCGTCAATCTTCTTCGCCATGATAGCTCCTTAGTGGGTACAAACGCCGAGTGGCTCCCCATGGGTGAGGGAAACTCCCTCAACACTGTGAAAAACAACACCCAGCGAAAAGCTGGGCGCAGTATTCTGACGTAAAATTGTCAAAAAGTCATCAAGAACTTTTTTCAACCTGACGAAATTCAAGTTCAACCTGCGTTGGGCGGTTGAACACATTGATGGTGAGGGTCAAACGCGATTTTTCGTAGTTGACTTCTTCCACCAAGCCTTTGAAATCCAAGAAAGGCCCATCCGTCACCAGCAATTCTTCACCTGGCTCAAACATAGTTTTGGGCTTCGGTGCTTCACCGGTCTGTCGTACGCGCTGCAGAATTTTCTCAGCTTCTTTTTGGGTAATCGGTGCGGGTTTTTCGGGCGTACCCCCAATAAAACCCAACACTTTTGGACAATCTTTAACGATGTGCCAAGTATCGTCATTCATTTCCATTTCGATCAGGACATAACCAGGGAAAAACTTACGCTCACTTTTGCGCTTTTTCCCGTCTTTCATCTCGACCACTTCTTCAGTGGGGACTAAGACTTCACCAAAGCTCTCTTGGACAGTGCTCCGGTCAATTCGATCTTTGAGCGAACGCAAGACTTGTTTTTCATAGCCTGAATAGGCATGCACAATATACCAGCGCTTCATAATGACGTTATCCAATGATCGCAGAAATGAGCCAGCCAAACACAGTATCAATGCCCCACAGCAAGAGGGACATAATCAACACAATGACCAGTACAATCCATGTCGTCTGAAAGGTATCTTGCTTAGTTGGCCAAGTGATCCGGCGTAGCTCGACTTGCGCATCTTTGAGCAATCCCATAAAGCCTTTGCCTTGATGGGTTGCATACAGTAATCCTAATGCGACCACAATCATGCCCGCAATCACGCCCACACGGGTCCACACATTGGTTGCTGGCTGCCAGTACGCTGGCAAATATTGATTGACCAAGGTAGCACCAATCAGCAAACCAAGTGCAGCAATCCACAAGACTGCATCAAATGCAGAACCAGTACGAACAATATCAGCGGGATCAACGGCAGTAGAGGAACTGCTGGCGGGGCGATCAGAAGCCTGGCGCAGCTGGTCGTCGGTCTTCATAGGGACTGAACTCTTCAGCGGAGCTTGTGGGGGACACCAAGCAAATTAAGCAAAGAAAAATATGGCGGGTCAGGAGGGACTCGAACCCCCAACACCCGGTTTTGGAGACCGGTGCTCTACCAATT
>CALFYA010000227.1 GCA_937952925.1 uncultured Moraxellaceae bacterium | reverse complement strand
ACCGATGTGACCGGTTTGTATGCGATTGGCGAAACGTCGTTTACGGGCTTGCATGGTGCCAATCGGATGGCGAGTAATTCGCTGCTTGAGTGTTTTGTGTATGGCATGAGTGCGGCTCGACATATCACCGCACAACTGAATCAAAACGCTGATTTGCCCGACGTCCCTGCATGGGATGCCTCACAAGTGCAGCATCCTGATGAAGATGTGGTGATTCTGCAAAACTGGGATGAACTGCGGCACTTTATGTGGAACTATGTGGGGATTGTGCGTAGTACCAAGCGCTTGCAACGTGCGCTTAATCGTATCCAAATGCTGAAAAAAGAAATCGAAGATTATTATGCGGGTTATGCAATCAGCAAAAATCTGATTGAACTGCGTAACTTGGTATTGGTGTCGGAGATGATTGTGCGCTGTGCACTGCAACGTCAAGAATCACGCGGACTGCACTACACGATTGATTATCCTGAGCTAAGCGATGAGATCAAAGATTCGGTCTTGATTCCACCAGATTTTCAGGTGGGTTAAATCAAGGGGCATTTTGCCCCTTTTTTTATAATACCGCCAAGGCTTGAGTAAACACCTGATCAGAGGTTTGCGTGGCATCTAATCGACGAATCCGCATGGGATCGGCGGCTGCACGATTGGCAAATACCGCACGAACCCGCTCAAAAAAATCGGCACGCTCTTGTTCAAAACGGTCTAGGGCTGCACGCTGCGCCGCACGCGCCATCCCCACTTCAATCGGCGCATCAAGCCATAAGGTGCGGTCGGGTAAACGTGATACAAAACGCTGTACCAACAGTTCAATATTGTCGGCGGGTAAGCCGCGCCCACCACACTGATAGGCAAAGCTTGAATCAATAAACCGATCACACAGCACCCACGCCCCCCGCGCCAACGCAGGCTCAATCACTTGCGACAAATGCTGGGCACGTGCGGCAAACAACAACAGCAGCTCACAATCGGCACTCATGGCTTCATCGCTTGAGGCAATCAGCAGTTGGCGGATTTGTTCGGCAAGTGGCGTACCGCCGGGTTCACGGGTCAGCACCACTTCGATCCCTTGCCCACGCAAATGTTCAGCCAAACGGGTGATCAAGGTGGTTTTGCCCACCCCTTCTGTTCCTTCAAAACTAATAAACATAGATCACTCGCTGAGGGTTTGCGCTTGGCGTTTTTGCCGTAGCACCGCCAAATAACGGGCAACAGCGGCATTGTGCTCGGCAAGTGTGTGGCTAAACACATGTCCGCCATTGCCAGT
>CALFYA010000226.1 GCA_937952925.1 uncultured Moraxellaceae bacterium | reverse complement strand
CACAGAAGGAACGATCATGCAACTCACTCGATTTACTGATATTGGTCTGCGTGTGTTGATGTACCTCACCCAACCCGAGCGCGATGATCCGGTCACGATTAGCGAAATTGCTGATCAATTTGATATCTCACGCAACCACTTGGTCAAAGTGGTGCATTTTATGGCACAAAACGGTTGGATCATCACCACCCGTGGTAAAGGTGGCGGTCTTGCGCTCGCCATGCAACCCTGTGACTATCGTATGGGACAAGTCGTGCGTTCACTTGAAGGCACCACCGCACTGGTCAACTGCAATGAGCCTGCCTGTGGTTTGCGTATGGGCTGTAATTTGCGCGGGGTCTTAGCCAAGGCCTTGCAAGAGTTTTATGGTTTCTTGGATCAATACACCTTGGCCGATGCGGTCGCAGGCCGTACCAGTGAACTGCTCCGAGACATGACGGATGCTCGTTTGATTATTCGCGCCTCCTGATGATTGCAGGATGCACGACACCAACCATGGATGGTTGGACTTGCCCCTAGAGATGAGTATGCTAGCGGCACTTTGATCGGTTGATTTGGATATCACCTTGGCTACCTCACTCGACGTATTGGAACAGATCTGGATAAAGCGCCGTCGCTTTCTCCCCTTACTTTGTTTTGCTGCTATATGTCCAACGCTCACCGCCTGCGCTGCAGGCGTGCGGACAGCTCAAGCTGCTCCTCCTCCCGCACTCGTGGCACCCGTCCTCAATACTTACCAAGAAACCCTGTCCAATGGCTTGAAGGTGATTATCCGTCCGGATCACCGTGCACCGATGGTCATGACGCAGATCTGGTACAAAGTCGGCTCTAGTGATGAAACCGTGGATGAAACAGGTTTGTCGCATGTTTTAGAGCACATGATGTTTAAAGGCACCAGCAAAGTGGGCGGTGATGACTTTGCCCGTATTAATGCGCGGTTTGGTGGCAGCAACAATGCCTTCACTACCGATGACTACACGGGCTATTACCAACTCTACCCCAGCAATCGCTTGGGACTTGCACTTGAGCTAGAAGCCGACCGGATGCAAAATTTGGTGCTCAAGCCCGAAGATTTTGACAAAGAAATCCAAGTGGTGATGGAAGAGCGCCGCCAACGCACCGATGACAATCCCAAAGCGTTGGCCTATGAACGTTTTAATATGATGGTTTATCCCACTAGCCCGTTGCGCTATCCGGTGATTGGTCACATGAAAAACCTTGAGAAGCTCAAAATTGATGCACTCAAGCGTTGGTACAGCCAATGGTATAGCCCCAACAATGCGATCTTGATCATTGTGGGTGATGTCAAACCTGATACTGCTATGCAACAGGTCAAACAGTATTTTGCCAACATTCCAGCGCGGCCATTGCCCACTCGACCCGATGTCGATGAATATTTACACAGTGGCGAACGCAGCATGAGCCTGTTTATGCCGGTACAAATCCCTGCGCTGTATATGGGCTTTAATGTGCCGAGTCTCAAGACTGCCAAAAGCCCCGATGATGCTTATGCCCTTGCGCTGTTGCATGCTCTGCTTGATGGTGGCCTGTCGGCACGCTTGGAGCAACGCTTGGTGCGTGAACAACGCTTACTCACCGCCGTCAGCAGTAGTTATGGTTTGTTTAATCGTGGTGGCAGCGTGTTTATGGTGACCGGTGTACCCGATCAAGGCAAAACCCTTGCAGCCGCACGGCAAGCCATCTTGGCCGAGATCGAACGTCTCAAAACCGACCCGATTAGCCCCGCAGAATTGGCACGCGTCAAAACCAACTATCTGGCCGATTTGATCTACAACCAAGACAGCATCAGCGGCCAAGCTCAGTTGATTGGTCAGCTTGAAAGTGCGGACTTGTCACACCACTTGATTGAGCAGTTGCCTGCCAATTTTGATCGACTGTCTGTGGAATTTTTGCAAGATGTCGCCAAGCGCTATCTGACCTTAGACAGTTTATCCACGCTGTATCTCGCGCCCCAACCTCCAAGCACGCCCACGACTACCGGAGGCACTGCACCATGATCCGCTCTCTCCTTTCATGTGCCATCCTGAGTCTCTCGGCATTTAGCCACGCTGAAGAGCGTGCACCCGTTGATGCTTCGGGTGAGATTCAAGCCCTGACTCAGCTCACGAGTCTACAACAAGCCAGCGCTCAGCCTGCCCTCAATACGCCCAAGGTTGAGTCTTTTCGTACCAAAGCCGGCACACCTGTGTTGTTTGTGGCTGCGTCTGACTTACCGATTGTGGATGTCCGGCTGACCTTTGATGCAGGCTCAGCACGAGACAGCAGTATTCGGCCACAACTGTACGGCCTCGCCTCCCTCACCGCCAGATTGCTAGATGAAGGCACGTCCACCCAATCCACCGATGACATCGCCGCACAGTTTGAAGCCTTGGGTGTGCAATACAGTGCAGCAGCGTATCGGGATATGTTTACCATTGATTTACGCACACTGGCCGCACCGCATCTGTTTACTCCTGCGGTTGATCAATTGCTCGCGTTGCTCAAAGATGCGCAATTCCCGCAAAGCAGCATAGATCGCGTGTTTCAAAATGCGGCGATTGGTCAACGTCAACGCGAAGAGTCCCCGAGCAGTGTCGCTAGCATTCGGTTTTGGCGTGAGCTGTACGGCACGCATCCGTATGCGGAGCCGAGTTCAGGCACACAAGCAAGCCTCAAACAAATCACCCGTGATGATTTACTGGCCTTTAAATCCAAGTTTTTGGTCGCCCGTAACCTCAATATCGCCATCACCGGTCAGCTGACCCTCAAGCAAGCCAAAGCACTGGCTGAGCAATTGACTCAAGCCCTGCCCAAAGGAGAGCCTGCACCCGCGCTGCCCACGCCCACGCTCAGTACCGAAGCGCGTCTGGTTCATATTCCATTTCAGTCCAGCCAAACCCATATCATGATTGGACAACTGGCGATTGAACGAAACAACCCCGATTTACCGACCTTAAGTGTGGGTAATGAAATTCTGGGTGGGGGGGATTTCAATGCATTGCTGATGAAAGAGCTGCGGGAAAAACGTGGTCTGACCTATGGGGCATACAGTGGTTTTAGCGCCATGCGCAGCCTTGGGCCCTTTAGCATTAGTTATTCGACACGCGCCGATCAAGCCCGCCATAGCATCGACGTCACACAGCAAACCCTTGCCAACTTTTTGCAGCAAGGTGTCAATGATGCCACCGTGCAAGAAGCCAAAGAAGGAATCCTCAACAGCTACCCACAGTCTCTCGCGAGCAATCAAAGTATCAATGGTTTTTTGGCCATGATGGGATTTTATGGCCTGCCCACCAGTTATCTTGCCGACTATCCCAAACAGATTGAGCAAGTCACTGCTGCGGCCATCCAGCGTGCATTTGCACAGTATGTCCATCCCGATAAGATGCTCACGGTCGTGGTCGGCCAGCCGCTTGAGCAGCCCCCAACGGTAACCACCGTCAC
>CALFYA010000225.1 GCA_937952925.1 uncultured Moraxellaceae bacterium | reverse complement strand
GTATGTGGCGGGGGCAGACGTGGAGTACGATCACGACGGACGGTATGATCCAGCAAAATGGTCAGCACACGGCCAACAGTCATCGCCAGCAGCACCATCAAAACAATCAACACGACGGTTGGAATATCGAGAATCGACATGACAACTTACTCCTCTAAAAGACTTCAAGTCATCTAAAAAACCAGAAGATCCGCACTGATTTCGAAGCTGACGTATTTAAATTAATCATTTTTTGTGACGAAATTGGCTATTTTGTCTAACATTAAATCAGTACGACCAAAATGTAACGAGTTTTGTCTAACACGCCAACAGCACCGTGAAAGTTTGTTCATCACCTGTCATGGCAGTGTAAATCATGTAAAAAAGACCCATCAGGCGATGGGTCAAGGCAGAGAACAATCAGGTACAGATCAGTGATCGCTTGCACCCGACGCGCCAATCCCAGTCATCGAACGGACAAACTGAGCATCAAACGCTGCACGTTCGGCGTTGGCACGCGCACTCTTGTCGGTGATCGAGAAGAACCAGCAGCCGATAAATGCAATGGCTACGGAGAACAACGCAGGGTTGGTATACGGAATCGGTGCGGTGTCGCTCAAATGCAAGGTTTCCACCCACACCGCTTTGGTCAGTGCAATCAATACCACTGATGACACCAAACCCAAGGTGCCGCCAATCACCGCGCCACGCGTGGTCAGACCGCGCCAAAACATCGACAAGATCAACACAGGGAAGTTGGCAGAAGCCGCCACCGCAAACGCCAAACCGACCATAAACGCGACGTTTTGTTTTTCAAACACAATGCCGAGCAGCATGGCCAGCACGCCCAAACACAGCACCGCGATTTTAGACACGCGCATTTCTTGTGCTTCGGTGGCGCGACCGTGTGCAATCACGTTGGCATACAAATCGTGCGAGACTGCCGACGCACCCGACAAGGTCAGACCCGCAACCACTGCCAAGATGGTGGCAAACGCCACCGCCGAGATAAAGCCCAAGAACCAGCTACCCCCCAAGGCATGTGACAAATGCACCGCTGCCATATTGCCGCCACCGAGCAACTCCAATTTGCCAGTTTCAGCCATTTTGACCGCATCTAAGTATTGTGGGTTTTGTGCCACAAACAAGATCGCACCAAAGCCAATCACAAAGGTGAGCAGGTAGAAGTAACCAATAAAACCCGTGGCATAAAACACTGATTTACGCGCTTCTTTGGCATTGCTGACAGTAAAAAAGCGCATCAAGATGTGCGGCAAACCGGCGGTGCCAAACATCAAGGCAATACCCAGCGAAATCGCATCAATTGGGTTGCTGATCAGCGAACCTGGCCCCATGATTTTGTTGCCATCGGTGTTGTTGACTTTGCCATACACATCGACCGCAGCACTAAACATCGAGTCAAAGCTAAAGTTGTAGGCTTGCAACACCATAAAGGCCATAAACGACGCGCCACACAGCAACATCACGGCTTTGATGATCTGCACCCATGTGGTCGCCAGCATGCCGCCAAACAGCACATACGCCACCATCAGCACCCCCACCACAATCACCGCAATGTTGTAGTTGAGGCCAAACAGCAGCTTGATGAGCTGGCCTGCGCCGACCATCTGGGCAATCAGATAAAACGCCACCACCACAAGTGTGCTGATTGCAGCCATGGTGCGCACTGGCCCACGCCCCAAGCGATAGGCCGCTACATCAGCAAAGGTAAATTTGCCCAAGTTGCGCAGCCGCTCGGCAATCACAAACAAAATGATCGGCCAACCAACCAAAAAGCCAATCGAGTACAGCAGCCCGTCGTAGCCTTTGCTAAATACCATCGCCGAGATGCCCAAAAACGATGCCGCCGACATATAGTCGCCTGCAATCGCCAGACCATTTTTAAAGCCTGAAATGCCACCACCCGCGGTATAAAAATCGGCAGTCGAACGGGTTTGTGAGGCTGCCCATTTGGTAATAAATAGGGTGAGTCCCACAAAGATGACGAACATGCTGATCGCCGTCCAGTTGGTGGCTTGCTGTTCGGCTTGTCCCAAATCACCACCGGCGGCCTGTGCCAGCAGTGGCAATCCAGCCAGTGCCGATGCAGCCAACCAAGAAAGCATGCGTTTCATGATTTCACCTCATCGACCACACGGCGGGTCAGCTCATCAAAATGATT
>CALFYA010000224.1 GCA_937952925.1 uncultured Moraxellaceae bacterium | reverse complement strand
GCCGTCCAATCGGCGGCGGTAAACGCATTCATAAAGGTGTTGAGCGAACGGCGGATCATCGAAAAAAATGGATCACGTACCGGAAAACGCTGCGAGCCACACAGTGCGGTATGCTCAAGGATATGCGCCACCCCACGCGAGTCCATCGGCTGAGTGCGAAACGCCACCAAAAACACATTCTCGTCGTTGTCGGCGGCAAGGTGATAATGGGTCGCGCCGGTCACCCGATGGCGACATTCGAGCAACTGTGCAGACAATGCCTCAATCGCATGACGACGCACCAATTCAAAGGCAGGATGAACTTGGATCTCAGGCGATACGGCAATGTTCATGCGGGCTCCATGTATATAGTTGAGTAATTTAGTCAACATAAGGCTGACCCCATCGAATTACAAGCATACAGCGCTGATTCGTGGTGCTGTTGTTGGTTTTGCGTGCGATCAAGGGGCAAGTGCTTGCCCCAAGGATCAGATCGGTTAAAACTGATAACGCAAGCCGAGGGTCAAGAAGTTGGAACCCACATGTCGTGGCGCAATCACGCCATACATCCCCGAACGATGGTGGACGCGAAACGCCAGCGCCAGATTGGGATAATCGGCAAGGCTGCTTTCGATTTCATAGGCATTATAGTTTTGAAAACGGTAGCGTTTTTCGGGATTGTCTTTGGGGCCATCTTCATAGGTCGGTGTGCCGAAGGCATAAGACAGCCCCAATCCTGCCCCCGCCCGCAAACGTAATCCCGACAACTCTAGATAGTCGGTATGCAACATATAGGCAAATGAGGTTTCGAGGTTGTGTTGCATACCCCGATGTTGGATCAGCAACCCCTCTAATCTCAGCGTACTATCCGACAAATACACCCAGTCTAACGCACGATTGAGCAAGTCAGGCATTGGCATCGACTGTGCGTAGCTGACCCCTTCAAAATAAGAATCTTCCCATTTCACATCGCCTTGGAAGATTTGCTTGGGAATCCCCAACAAGTCGGCATCGACGCCATGACCGTGATAAAACGTCACAGACTGCTGTGCAGTGTCTGCAGCATGGCTTGCGCTGAGCCCAGACAGCATGGCACCCGCCAATAATCCCTGATAAACGACGGCTTTGCTTAATCTCATGTTATATCCCCAGATGACATCAGGCTGCCATCCTAGCATGCTGTTGATCTGATCGACATCTATCCCATCAGCCGCACTGAATGCACTCAACCGCCATCAAAATAATTGCCAAGCTTCGCCTTGCCTGACACACTCGCCGCAGCAAACCATGCTGTAGGAATTTTTCATGTCTTTAGACCTCTATGCGATTGGCAACGCCCTTGTCGACCGTGAATATCCGGTTGATGATGGCTTGTTGGTGCGTTGCAACCTGCAAAAAGGCACCATGCAACTCGCCGATGCCGTACAACAAGAAGCCTTGATGGCACAGCTCAACCAGCACACCAGCCCAACCGGTCAGGTGGGTGGCGGTTCGGCGGCCAATACCGCGTTTGCGTTTGCGGCGTTGGGTGGCACCACCTTTTATGCATGTCGTGTCGGCAATGATCCTGCGGGCAGCTTTTATCTGGAAGATCTCAGTGCTGCGGGTGTCCAGACCTCGCCACGCTCACAAGACTTGGGACAAACTGGTACCTGTATCGTGATGGTGACGCCCGATGGCGAACGTACCATGCACACCCATTTGGGCATCACGGCTGAGCTATCGCCCGATCAGGTGGATCTCACCCCACTCGCGCAAGCTCGCTTTTTGTACATCGAAGGCTATTTGGCAACCAGCGACAGCGCACGCCAAGCGGTGGCAGTGGTGCGTGAATTGGCACGCCAGCAAGGCACCAAGATCGCGCTCAGCTTGTCTGATCCTGCGATGGTGCAATACGCCAATGCAGGCTTGCATGATTTGATTGGTCAAGGCGTTGATGTGCTGTTTTGCAATGAAATGGAAGCTCGTCTCTTTACTCAGACTGACTCCATCGAAGCTGCGATTGCAGCACTGCATCAATATGCACCACTGGTAGTGGTCACGCGTGGTGCGCAAGGCGCGTTGATTGGTCACGAGGGTCTGTTGCAACCGGTTGCGCCACAACTCGTGCCACAAGTACTCGATACCAACGGTGCAGGCGATGGTTTTGCCGGTGGCTTTTTGTATGGCTTAAGCCAACACTTCACCCTGACTGATTGTGGTTATCTAGCGACTGCTATAGCGTCAGCTGTGGTTGCCAAATTTGGCCCTCGTCTGCCGCGCACTCACTACCAACAGATTTTGCAACAGATGATCTCGCAAGAGGCTTAAACCGATGGAATTGATTTGCAAAACCCACCAAATTGAAGACCGTGATGCACGCAGCTTCGATACCCCCAAAGGTGAAGTGATTGTGACACAGCGCGATGGGCAGTTTTTTGCCTACCTCAACCGCTGTCCGCACTTGGGCATCTCGCTGGAGTTTCAAGAACAGCAATTTATGGATATGGATCGCGAGTTCTTGTTGTGTGCCAATCACGGTGCACTGTTTCGGGTGGAAGATGGCGAGTGTGTGTTTGGCCCTTGTAAAAACCAAGCGCTAACGCCGATTGCCATCCAAGTCCACTCAGACGGTGGTATTTATCTCGTCGATTAAGTGTAAAATCCAAACGTGTGGCACCGACCACACGTTCTAAAATTCTTAAATATCAAAGTATTGTAATTTCAAAAATACACACTTTTTCAGCGCCCCCATACTCACTGCATCAGGTGAAAACCTTGTTCACCCAAAGATTTAGCC
>CALFYA010000223.1 GCA_937952925.1 uncultured Moraxellaceae bacterium | reverse complement strand
AGTCCACAGTACGATTGAACAAGGTGCTGCAAGTACTGGCAGGTTTGGGCTTAACTTTGCGGATTAGTGATTCACCCAACTCAACCGCAACGGATGTTTAATCATGGTGCATGAGCTGAAAGTACGGCTATACATGGATCAATGACCATTTTGCTCTTGCCAACGTCGCAATTCTGAAGGTCGTAAGCCATAACGTGCCAGCACGCCTTCATGCAATCGCCCGAGTTCTTGAATGATCAAGGCCTGCACATGCGGTTGTGTAGCATCCGGCACTTTCTGCCTGACACTGTGTTGAATCTGTGTGAGGGGATCTATGTCTGGCTGAGTGACCACAGCATGAATTGTCTGTTTAATTAAATCACGCCATGCAAGCCGTAGCGGGTCTGGTTCAGCGAGTTCTTGTTTAATCACCAAATACTCTTGGGTAGAGCGTTGATACGCCCAGACATACAAATCACGCAGCAGTTCGATACGGGTCATTTCATATACCCCCAAGATCGCACGGCTATAAGCGTGTTCGGGTACATCCAAGAATGTTAGCGGGCATAGGTTCATGCGAAACAAGGGCAAATTGGCTGCCAAGCGAGATGTACGTTTGTTCATGTCTGCAAATGGTTGTAGATAAGGCAGATGCACCATCATAAAAAATGATTGCTCGAAAGGATCTCCAATCTGACTGGCCTTATCCAACAGTAGGTCAAATAGTTCCTCAAGTTGTTGCGGTACAGACAACGGTCTATAAGCACTTTTGCTGATGTCAACCACATGCTGTCGAATGCGTCCTTCATCTGCTGGATTAGGCAACAAGTTTTCAGCCAAGGCGCTATGCAGATTCATCAAGGTGTATCGGTTAAAACCCGCACTTTCAATGTTATCAACCAGCAGTTCAATCGCTGTTTTATGGTTCAGGATCATCTGTGTTTCGATGGCAGCTTTGCCATGTGCCACTTGACCATGTTCAATCAGTTCACGAGTATCCAACCGAGAATAGGTATTGCCCTCAAGATGACTAGATGCCCAAGATAAATCAATCAACAATCGGTTGAGAATGGCACGGCTATACGTGCCTGCGGCGAGTGGGGTCGCTGAGGTACTGCCGATCTGATGCAGTTGTCGCCTTAGTGGTTCAGACAAGTAATAGGTCTGATTGGGCTGATAAGATGCCAGAAAGTCTGCCTGATAGCCTACAGGTGTACGTGCCGCATACGGTTGGTCGATGTAGGCCAAAATATCCATACTGTCCGCTGAGACAGGAATAAATGAAGGAAATCGATCTGTTGTGGTGGGATGAGTGGGCTGGGTGTTTGGGTCGCTACTAGTAACCGCCAGCGTATCTTTGACCATGACAGGGAAGTAACGTCGAGCGCGTCCCTCACCCCGTGCATCAATTTGCCCTGCATTAATCAGGTACTGAATCAAACGTTGGGCGGTACGTCGTGCAATTTCAGGGTGTTGTATCAGCAGTTCTGCCAATGTAATACCATGCGTGGCGGATTGAATGCTGTGCTGTATGGGGTGAACGGTGCTCATACAGTCGCCTATGTACGGTGGTCAGAGTGGCACAATTCTGGCGCAATTCGAAAAACTGCGCCAGTTTTTTGGCGCAGTTTGTGAATTGAGAGAGCAACCGCGCCATAAAGTTCAAGCCAAAGTAGCAAATCGCGTAGTGGTTCAGGATAAAGAACACAGGAATCATACAGCACCATTAGGGTGATAACTTTAATTCGCGTGTCGTGGACGTCGCATTAAGTCAAATAAACGAATTGACGGGCATTACCTGTGAGTATGAGCGAAACAATATGATCAGAGCAGGTTAGTATGATTTGATTTTGGTGTGGGTGGATGCGTTGAGTTGCGACCCAAATATCATGCTTAACCTGAACGCGTATCAGTAAGTCTGAACTGATTTACAGAGCTGCCTCAGTAATATTTCGTCTTTCACCAATCAAGGATTACTGTCGCAAACATACGACAGTAGAAGCAAGTGCTAGTCAGCACCTTTATCAGTATGTTAGTCTTTGTCCCGAGTCCTAGGACACTGGACAGGTGTTGTGATGTTGAAAAGTCAAGCAGTTGGGTTGTTACTCAAGCTGGTCTGTATCGAGAATGCAGAGCGTCAAAGTGAGCACGTGGATGTTCAGCAATACGGTGTTCGGCGTTTGGCAGAGCAGACGGGGATTAGTAAGAGTCAAGTCAGCCTCCTGCTCAATCATTTGCTGGAGATTGGTTTAGTCAGGCTAGATCGGCAGTGGCATGTGCCGCGTGTCAATCGATCGGCGTTGCTGGACATTCTGCGTTCGTCAGTGCGCTATTTGTTTCCTGTACGACTAGGCGAGGTCACACGGGGGATTCCAACGGGGTTTGCTGCGCCTGTGCTACAGCAGCAGTTGATGAGTGCGGGTGAGTTGATTCCCATCTGGCCAGATGCACGAGGGTCTGCCAAGGGACAGGCGGTTGTGCCTTTGTTTGCGAGTGTGGCAGTGGCGATCAAGCACGATGCTGCACTGTACGATCTACTGGCCTTGGTCGATTGTGTTCGCTTAGGACAGGCGCGTGAGCGGCAGGTGGCGGTTGCACAGTTGGAACAACTGCTTGGGATGTCGGCATGAGTGTGAATCTACAGCGTCATCGAGAAATGCTGCAACACGTGGCGGAGGCATTGGGTGCAGAACTGCGCACACAGATGGCGTTCGTAGGTGGTTGCACCACGGGCTTGTTACTTACTGATGCGTTTAGCCAAGAGCAAGTTCGACACACTGACGATGTTGATTTAATTGTTCATGTGCTGGGCTATGCAGACTACGACATGTTGCAGCAGCGGCTTAGACAGCGAGGCTTTCGTGACAGTTTGGAGCAGCACGATCCGATTTGCACGATGCGCCTTGGCGCGCTGCGGGTGGATTTTATGCCAGATGATGCCAGCGTATTGGGCTTTGGCAATCAGTGGTATGCGGAAGCACTGCAAACCGCAACCCCTTACATACTGACTGAGACGCTGAGCATTCGCTTAATCCATCCAGTGTACTTTGTCGCTACCAAGCTTGAAGCCTATCACGGGCGTGGTCAAAACGATCCGATAGGCAGCCAAGACATCGAGGACTTGTTAAATTTGGTTGAAGGTCGGGCAGAGTTATTTGCAGACATTCAAGCTGCGTCTGACGGTCTTAAAACATATATCGGGCAGCAATTTTCGGCATTACTGATTCATGACGGGTTTGCAGACGCGATACAAGACTGTACGCGGGGTGACCAAGCACGAGCCGATCTGCTGTTTGAGCGTCTTGAGAACATTGTGAAGGTTTACAAATCAGATTAGTGCAGTGCCCTCAAGCAGGGCTCGTTTGTGTCGCATAAATTGTAATTTATGCAACAACAATGATCAGTCTGTCGGAAACAGGATCCTCTAAAGTGTATTTGCCCCCACTAAATCGGACACGTCTAGCTTGCCAACTTGAGAGATCTAAACTCCCAAGGTGACATCATATTCAAACTGCTATGCGGATGGCAGCGGTTGTAGTCAGCAATCCAATCCGGCAGCTTCTGCATGACGGTTTGTGCATCGGGCAAATCGTCCAAATACACGTAATCTCGCTTGATCGTTTTGACAAACGCCTCAGCCATCCCATTACTCTGCGGACTGCGAACAGGCGTCGTACATACAATGAAGCCTAGTGTACGAGCGAACTGTTGGGTCTGTGCACTGATGTAGCAACTCCCATTATCGCTGAGCCACTCAATCGGCCGTGCCAGACGTGTGATGCTGCCAAATCGCTGCTCCATGCTGCTAATCAAAACATCTTGAACCATCTCTCCGCTCAAGCCACCTGTGCTCGCAGCGTAGCTGATCAGCTCTCGATCACAGCAATCAAGGCTAAAGATGACCCGTACCTTCTCACCGTTCCAACACTTGATTTCAAAGCCATCGGAGCACCAACGTTGATTTGATGCAGAGGTCTGAATCTCACCATCATGGGTACGGTCATTGCAACGACGCTCATTTCGGGTCAGCAGTAACTGATGATGCTTCATCACACGGTAAATCCGTTTGGGATTGACTCGGCTCAACCCCTGCAACGCCGCAACTGGATCTGAGGCCAGTTGACGATTGAGATGAGCAGTCACTCGTCGATAACCATTGCTCGGACGTTGATCACAGATCTGCTGAATCAACGGCAACAACGCTTGATCAGCGACTTTGTTGTAACGTGGCGAGCGTGGCTGCTGACGACCTGCTAATCGCACGTATAATTGTGAACGCGACACGCCCAGCACGTGTGCTACTCGTCTGACGGGGTATCGTCGGGTGGTAGCAATGGCATGTGCGAGATGTACTTTTTTGCGTGGGCAAGCTCCACAGCATCTTTGAGAATTTCGTTTTCCATGGTCTTGCGGCCTAAGATCTGTTCAAGCTGTTTGACTTTTTTGAGCAGTGCTTTGTACTCGGCCTGACTAACCACGGCCTCGTTCGCCCCAATTGCTGTGATGCCACCGTTTTGCATGAGTGCTCTCCATTTGAACAACAGGCTCGGTGCAATCGCATATTGCCGAGCGACTTGTGAGATTGAAGATTGTGCAGCAAGGGCTACCAAGTGAGCCTTCTCATTTGCAGTATAGCGGCGACGGCGTTGAACGGAAGTGATGACTTCGATACGTTCCATAAGACACTCCTTAATCCTAGTGCTATCACTAGTGCTTAGTTCAGGGGTGTCCGGTCTAATTGGGGGTTAATACAATAACTGTTAGAAGACTGATCATCCATATTTACTCCTTAGCACCAATGGCGCAGT
>CALFYA010000222.1 GCA_937952925.1 uncultured Moraxellaceae bacterium | reverse complement strand
GGCAAAATCGCACCAGCCATCGTTGTCACATTTGCCAAGGGAATGACCCTTGGCTACATGTTCCGCCTTGGCTGGCACGATTTTGCTTTGCAACGCGGCTCACGCATGAAATGCCAACAGACCCTTAAGGTATATCTTGAATCTATAATAACACTTGGCGTAGGTCTGTCAGTAGCTCTGATAGACGACGCGCAAAACGCGCTGCATCTGCGCCGTTAATCACCCGATGATCATACGACAACGACAACGGCAACATCAGGCGTGGCACAAATGTACTGCCATCCCACACCGGTTGCATCGCGGCAGGGGAAATGCCCAAAATTGCCACTTGTGGCCAACTCACCAAGGGCGTAAAGCCCGTCCCTCCCAAATTGCCAAGGCTAGAGATGGTAAAACTCGCACCCGCCAAATCGGCCGGAACAAGTTTTTTATCACGCGCTTTTTGCCCGAGCTGTTGCAGCTCCTCGGCAATCTGGCGGATACCTTTTTGCTCAGGTCGGCGTAGCACCGGCACAATCAAGCCATCTTCGGTGGCCACCGCAATGCCTAAATGCACCTCATCACGAATGATCAGTGATTTGCCATCGTCAGCGAGATGACTATTAAAGCGCGGCTCTTGCAGCAGCAAATGTGCGACTGCTTTGGCGATGAATGCCAAAATGGTGAGGCTCACCCCCTGCTTTTTGTAGCCGTCTTTGAGTTGGTTGCGCAGTGCTTCAAGCTCGGTAATATCGGCCTGATCAAATTGGGTGACTTGTGGGATGTAGGTATTGAGCGACAAATGAGTCACGGCGGCTTGCTGGATACGTGACAACGGCTCGCTGTGCAGCGCCCCCCATTTGCTCATATCGGGCAGTGGCGGCAATCCTTGCGCTGCTGGCGCTGGCGCGCTGGCTTGCA
Source organism: uncultured Moraxellaceae bacterium (assembly GCA_937952925.1). Taxonomy (GTDB): domain Bacteria; phylum Pseudomonadota; class Gammaproteobacteria; order Pseudomonadales; family Moraxellaceae; genus CALFYA01. The sequence goes on along the minus strand of CALFYA010000222.1, from coordinate 3,887 downwards.
CAGCAGCCGGTTGCTGTAGCCGCTGTTTGACATGCGCATACACATCTTCTTTGATAATGCGCTGATGATGCGCACTGCCTTGTACCTGTGCCAAATCCACTCCCAACTCTCGGGCGAGCTTACGCACCGCTGGGCCTGCATAGATGGCGTCGCTATTCGGTTGAATCGTCGGCGGTGGAGGACTCAGCGCTGTTGGCGTGGACTTATCCACAGATGGTGAAACGTTATCCACAGCTTTGGTGGAGTTATCCACAACAGGCGTGCTGGGCGGGGCTTGTAGCTCCAGCACCGCATCGCCTTGTTTGACGACTTGCTGTGGCTTGATCAACACCACACTGACCACCCCTGCCAGTGTACTGGGGATTTCAACGCTGGCTTTGCTTGACTCCACCACCGCCACGCTTTGCCCGATGGTGAGCGTATCGCCCACTTTGACCAACATGTCACTGACTTCGGCTTGATCCACACCCAAATCAGGCACGCTTAGGGTTTGGCTGCTGGTTGGACTGGTGGCCTGTGGCTGAGGCGATGGCTGTGTGTCTGATGTTGGTGCAGTCGATGTCGATTCAACAGGGCGAGTGCTTGGCTGATCCGGTTTTGGCGCTGATGCAGCTTGCAAGGATTGTTCGTCTGTCACTTCAAACAACGGCACATGCTCTTGAATCATCTGCCCCACGCTCACCAACACCGCAGTGACTGTACCTGCAACGGGACTAGGAATTTCGACACTGGCTTTGCTCGATTCTGCCACTGCCACACTTTGCCCTGCCGCGACGGTGTCGCCCACCTTGATCAACAGTTCGATCAGTTCGGCTTTATCCACACCCAAATCTGGAGTTTTGATCTGCATGATGCTTACTCCTCGTCTTTGAGTTGGGCGGTGCGCTGTTGTAGCTCAGCACTCGGTAAGGGTTTGGGCGGTGCAAGCGCGTCTGGTTCATGATCAACCAGCGGTTGTGGCATCCACGGTGGTGCAACATCGGTATCGATTTCAAAACTAGAAATGGCATCTTTGACCATACGTGGGTCGATTTCGTCTTCATCGGCAAGCAGCTTGAGGGTGGCGACCACAATGTGCGCAGCATCTACACCAAAATAAGCACGCAGCGCCGCACGGGTATCCGAACGCCCAAAGCCATCGGTGCCGAGTGACACATAGGGTCGATTGTCGGGCAGCCAAGGCCGGATTTGCTCGCTATATGCCGCCATATGATCGGTAGCCGACACCACAATGCCTTGATGGGGCAACAATTGCTGGGTCACCCACGGTACTTGCGGTGGATCTTGTGGATGTAGGCGGTTGTAGTGATCACAGGCCATGCCATCACGCGCAAGCTCATTAAAACTCGTCGCGCTCCACACATTGGCCATGATGCCGTATTCACGTTCAAGCAACTGGGCGGCTTTTTGCACCTCACGCAAAATCACCCCTGAACCGAGCAGTTGCACGGTGGCATGTTCACGAGATTCCAGCAAATACAAACCACGCCGAATGCCCTCTTCCACACCCTGCGGCATGGCCGGTTGCGGATAATTTTCATTCATGAGGGTCAAATAATAATAGACCCGCTCACCGCCACCTTGCGCCGGATCACCATACATGCGGCGTAAACCGTCTTGCACCACCACCGCCAGCTCATAGCCAAAACACGGGTCATAGCTGATGCAATTGGGGATGGTGTTGGCCAGCAAATGTGAGTGCCCGTCTTGATGCTGCAAGCCTTCTCCGTTGAGTGTGGTGCGTCCTGCTGTCGCACCGAGCAAAAAGCCTTGTGCTTGGCTATCACCGGCTGCCCACAGCAAATCTCCCACGCGCTGGAAACCAAACATTGAATAAAACATATACATCGGAATCATCGGCAGCGCGTTGGTCGAGTAGCTGGTGGCAAGCGCCAACCACGCACTGACCGCACCGGCTTCGTTGATGCCTTCTTGCAACATATGCCCGTCACGCGCTTCGCGATAGCTCATCAACTGCGCCGAATCTTCGGGGGTATACAGTTGCCCCACCGCCGAATAAATCCCCAATTGGCGGAACATGCCTTCCAAACCAAAGGTACGCGCTTCATCGGGCACAATCGGCACCACCCGTGCGCCAAGCTCGCTTTTGAGCAGCAGCGACAAGATCCGCACCATCACCATGGTGGTCGATTGGGCTTTATCGCCACTACCCGCGAGTACCGATTCAAACGCGGATAGATCCGGCATATTGAGGGGAATATGCCCGCTACGCCGCGCCGGTAACGTGCCGCCAAGCGCGCCGCGCCGCGCCTTCATGTATTTGATTTCGGGTGAATCATCACTTGGGCGGAAAAACGGCAATTGTGCGAGTTGCTCATCATTAAACGGCAAATCAAAGCGATCACGGAAGTATTTGAGCGCGTCAATGTCGAGTTTTTTGATTTGATGGGTTTTGTTGATGCTTTGCGCCGCACGCGACAAGCCGTAGCCTTTGACGGTTTTGGCTAAAATCACTGTGGGCTGACCTTCAGTTTTCATCGCTGCGTCATAGGCCGCATACACTTTGTAGGGATCATGCCCGCCACGATTGAGCGCGTCGATTTCTTCGTCACTCATATTCGCGACCAGCTCGCGCAGCTCAGGGTATTTGCCAAAGAAATGCTCACGCGCATATGCGCCGCCATGCGCTTCAAAAGCTTGGTATTCACCATCGACGGCTTCTTCCATACGCTGACGCAGTGCGCCCGTGCGATCACGTTGCAAGAGCGCATCCCAATGCCGCCCCCAAATCACCTTGATCACCCGCCAACCGGCACCACGGAAGATCGACTCGAGCTCTTGGATGATTTTGCCATTACCGCGCACGGGTCCATCCAAGCGTTGCAAGTTGCAATTGATCACCCAAATCAGGTTGTCCAGCCGCTCACGCCCTGCCAGCGAAATTGCGCCCAAGCTTTCGGGTTCATCCATCTCGCCATCGCCCAAAAACGCCCAGACTTTGCGGTTTTCGGTTTTGATCAGGCCACGATTCATCAGATATTTTTGGATATGCGCCTGATAAATGGAAGTGATTGGCCCCAAGCCCATCGACACGGTGGGAAATTGCCAATAATCGGGCAACAAATACGGATGCGGATAACTCGGTAGACCTCGCCCACCCACTTCACGGCGGAAGTTTTGCACCTGTGACTCACTCAGGCGGCCTTCGAGATACGAACGCGCATAAATACCGGGTGAGGAATGGCCTTGGTAATAAATCATATCGCCGCCAAACTGCGCACTTGCGGCACGAAAAAAGTGATTAAAACCGACATCATACAACGTGGCACTCGACGCAAACGTGGCCAAATGCCCACCCAAATCATCTTCTTGATTGGCACGCATCACCATCGCCAGCGCATTCCAACGAATCAACGCGCGAATGCGCCGCTCCATATGCACATCGCCGCGCAGCGTCGGTTGCTCATCGGTGGCAATGGTATTGAGATACGGGGTGTTGAGCCGACTGATCGGCACGTGACGCGCAATCGCTTGTTGGTAGAGCATTTTGAGTAAAAACGCTGCTCGGTCGTGACCGGCATGTTTGATCACCGCATCAAAGGCATCCTGCCATTCTTGGGTTTCAAGCTGATCGGGGTCTTGGTAAAACGGCATATTTTTGCGCCTTGTGTCGTCCTCTTTATGTCTTCTGTGGTAAAGCATTTAGATGACAGACGCAAGACCCGTTACGTTTGATGTACGCAGATCAATTGAGGGCTTATGCCATTGCGTCGGGTGTGCCTTGCGCACCATGCAGATTGTCCAAAAGGGGTGAATAGCGCCCTAATGCCTGTCAGTTAAGCGGTTGCTCTTGCTCTTTGCAGGGAAGCTAAGCGCAATTGTTTGAGCCATGGATGGCGAGTTTTGCGCGAAAAAGGGCTTTTGCT
>CALFYA010000221.1 GCA_937952925.1 uncultured Moraxellaceae bacterium | reverse complement strand
AAGGGCTAAGTTATTATGGTTAAACAGGTTAATAGCTTAAGTTGGCGCGTATGAGGTATAGCGGAAAGCATTGCGCACCACCATCAGGCTGACTGACTGGAATGGTGTCGGTGATTAACGCTAAGTGTCCATCCCCTTGCCAGTTTCCTTTAATTGATATAACCAAATTCTCTGTGTCTTTTATGGGAAAAAAAACAGGAGCTTTTAAAATACGTTCGATTAGCCGCCTGTCAAAATAAAGCCAGTTCTTACTAAACGGACGATATAAACTAACTCTTATAGAATCAGAGTTTATATAAATTTTCTCACCCCTCAGGAATTGTTTTTTTAGATTAACAGTCCAGCTGATTTTTGATGAATCCTTACAAATGTACCCATCAATAAAACTCTCCTTTTCTTTGACACTCTTATCAGAGTAATACTCAGAAAAACCCTGAAGCTGAGAGTTGTACAACTCAGAAAAAGAAATTAAATTATTGATTATTTTTGATTTTTTATTATTAAAGACCCAAGCGTCTCTATTGGTAGAAACACCTATAGAAAACTCTGAGAAAATTCCAGATTTTTTAGCTCTATCACCAATTTTTTGGTATGCGCTAAAATCATCATCTCTTTGGCTAAGCCAATCACCATGCTGATCGGGTGTAATCATCTGCCACGCCCGTGCATCGGTCACGGCTTGAATACTGGAAAACTCTGAAATTTTTTCTAATTTTTCCTCACGGCTGAGATAGTCGCCAATATCATAAAAATGGATTTTACCATTTTCGGTGGCATTTGGATTTTTGACCAGCAAACTAATCGCAATCGGTGCGCGGCTACCACTACCAAAGATTTTGCCGCCTTCTTTGCGTGACCGCTCGCCAGAAGTACGCTGATTACCACGCAAATGGAAAACATATAGGCTGCTAAATTCTTCGGCTAAAGCTTTACGCAAACCATCGGCAGAATTTGACTCAACCCACCCAGCATTGGTCACAAAACCAATTACACCTTGATCACCGAGCCGATCACTTGCCCAGCGAATCGCTCGAATATATGAGTCGTATAAACCTCTGGAAAGAACAGCATTCGATTTTTTAGCGTAAGTTTCATATATTCTCTGATCCAGATGAGTGTAACTTACGTTGGCATTATGATCGTTTGCACTTTCCTGCCCAATTGAATACGGAGGATTCCCCACAATCACCCGTATATCCAGATTCTTCTGCTTCGTCCGCCGTGCGCTATTATCCACCAGCACCGCACTGACCAAATCATCCTTCTCATACATCTGGAAGGTATCAGTCAAACAAATCCCTTCAAACGGCGTATACTCATCAATCACCCGCCCATGATACGCCGCTTCAATATTAATCGCCGCAATATAATACGCCAGCAACACAATCTCATTGGCATGTAACTCATGCTTATACTTGTGAATAATCTCATCATCCGCAATCAAATCGCTTTGAATCAACCGACTGATAAACGTACCTGTGCCGGTAAACGGGTCAATCACATGCACACCCTTACTGCCAATGGTCTGCCCAAACTCCTGCTTGAGCACATCATTGACACTGTGCAAAATAAAATCCACCACCTCAACAGGGGTGTACACAATGCCCAGCTTCTCGGTCATCTTGGGGAAGGCATTTCTAAAAAACTTATCGTATAGCTCCACGATGATTTTTTGCTTACCCTCAGCACTCTCAATGCCTTTGGCGCGTTCTTTCACACTGTCATAAAAAGTATTGAGCGTATCGGCTTCTTTGTCCAAACGATGCTCATGTAAAGTATCCAAAATCTCTTGCATCGCCAAGGACATCGGGTTTTTACTGGCAAAGCTGTATTCATCAAACAACGCATCAAACACCGGCTTGGTGATCAAATGCTGTGCCAGCATCTCCACAATCTCACTGTCGCTGATCGAATTGTTGAGATCGTCGCGTAGCTCGGCGGCAAATTTCTCAAACGCTGCAATCTCACGCGTGTGCGTAGGATCAGCCAAAATCGCCTGAATCCGATCAATATGGGTGCGGGCAATCTTGGCAATATCCGCCGCCCAGTCTTCCCAGTGGCGACGGTTGCCGCATTTTTGCACCACTTTGGCATAAATCGCCCGTTCGATCTCACCAATCTCAAACTCCAAGCCGATTTGCTCAGGCTGTGGCGTGCGGGTGTCTGTGCCAAGCGACTGACTGCCGCGTGCTTTTGCCACCCGTTTTTTGCGCTGTTGCTCTGGCGTGTTGCTGGCTTTGCTGCGTTTGTTGATTTTGTCGGTGATTGCAATCACTTCCATTTTGGACAGCATGGATTTGTTCAGTTCCAAATCCATCTTGTTGACCATCGCATCAAAACGATCATCATGGCTGCGCAAGGCTTGTAGCACCTGCCACACCACCTTATAGGTCTTGTTATCATTCAGCGCGTCGTGAGGCTCGACACCCGCCGGAATCACCACCGGCAAAATCACATAACCACGGGTTTTGCCTTCGGCTTTACGCATCACCCGACCGACCGACTGCACCACATCTACTTGGCTATTGCGTGGGGTGAGAAACAGCACGGCATCCAGCGCGGGCACGTCTACGCCCTCAGACAAACAGCGCACGTTGGATAAAATCCGGCAGGTTTGCTCTGGCGTATCGGCCTTAAGCCATTGCAGCTTGGCTTCTTTGGCGCTGGCGTTCATGCCGCCATCCACATGCTCAGCTTCACAGGTCAACGCGATAGCGGTGTCCGCTTGTTCGGGATGCTCAAGGCGTTCGGTGGCTTGGTATTCTTCCACTACCGCTTGAAACATCGCCGCGATGTTTTTGGAACTCACTTTGTGGGTTTTGGCTTTGGGGCTAGGGTCAATCACCTGACAAAACGCCACCGCGCGGCGCATCGGGTGGGTATCGCCAATCAAATCTTCTTGAGTGTCTTGCTTAGATAACGCCTTCCAACAGCCAATAATCTTGGCGGCGTCGTCTACCTTGAGCTGGTTGTTGTCATCAGACAGCAGCTTTTGCATCCGGCGATTGACGTGCGCTTCATCCACCGATAGCACAATCACCTTGTAGTCACACAGTAGCTCACGCTTGACCGCTTCCGAAAAGCTGATGGTGTAGAGTTCTTGCCCAAAGAGCTTGTCGTCGTCCATCGAGCAAATGGCGACCTGATCGTTTTTGGCATTTTCTTTGGCAGCCTCACCATAGATACGCGGCGTGGCGGTCATGTACAGGCGTTTTTTGCCCAATACAAACTCGTCATCATGTACGCGCACAAAGTTGGATTCGTCTTCATCGGCAAAGGTTGCGCCGGTGGTGCGGTGCGCTTCATCACAGATGATCAGATCAAACTCAGCCATCTGATAGGACAGTTGCGCATCACTGATCACATTGATGGAGTGATAAGTGCTAAACACCACGCTCATGTGCTGGTCGTCGTGGCGTAGGGTCATCTCTTCAGCCAAGCGTTTGGCGTTGGTGGTGGCGGGGTATTGCAGTTCGTGGGTTTTGAGTTGTGGGGCGTCATCGTCGCTGGTTTTCTTTTTCTTGCCCACATCGCTATCACTACACACCGCAAAGCTGTGTAGGGGCGTGTCTGATTCTTGCGTCCACTCGGTCAGGGTTTGCGACAGTAGCGATAGGCTTGGCACCAAAAACAACACCCGTTTGCCACATCCTGCCAGTTTTTCGGCAATTTTTAGGCTGGTAAAGGTCTTGCCGGTGCCACAGGCCATGATCAGCTTGCCACGATGGGCGGTACTCAAGCCTTTTTCCACCGATTCAAGGGCGGTTTTTTGATGATCGCGCAGTGATTTTTTGGGCTTGAGCACCACATCTTGGTTGGGCTGATACTGTTCCCATGCAATTTGGCTGTTTTCTAATGCGTACAAATCAATCTTGGTGACGGGTGGCTGCTGATCGGCCAGCGCGTCTTCGGCGTGTTTGCTCCAGTGCTCACAGGTGCTGACAATAATGCGGTGGCTAAAGTGGGTTTTGCCCGATGCAGTAAAAAAGCTGTCGATGTCTTTTTTTTGCAGTACATAGTCGGTGGCGTACAGTTTGCACTGGATGGCGTGACACTCACCAGTGCCGCGTGTGGTGGCAACCAAATCAATGCCGGTATCGGTGGCGGGCAGGCCTTGCGCAGTTGCCCAGTTGGCATACGTCTGCACTTCGGCATACAAATCACGATACTGCGGCTCAAAGGCAAAATAACGCAGCATCAGTTCTTCAAAGTAAGTGCCTTTTTCACGTTCGGATTGGGCTGCGGTGCGATAAGTATTCAAAAGAGAGTTGAGAGCTGTCATGTCCTGAGCGTCTAACGGAATCCAATTTGGGCGTTAGATTAAAATAAAACGACGTCGGGTGTCGCCTATAGATTGCACGATCAAGATGAAAAAGCGTAGCGCGTGAAATGCGTAGTTCTTATGGGAGAGTGGGCCCGTCGGGACTCGAACCCGAAACCAACGGATTATGAGTCCGCTGCACTAACCGATTGTGCTACAGGCCCAGCAAAATCGCGGCAGAGTATGGCAAGTTTGCCAACCTGCTGCAACCAAAAACGCCCGATGTTGGGCGTTTTTTGCACGGATAGACGAGGGTTTATTCGACCGAGATTTTCTCAATTCGGCCATCGGGATGCACTTCAATCATATGGCCTTTGGGTTCACGCAACATCAACGCACCCAAGAACGCAATAGCGGCTGTCCCTGCAAGGACGTAGAAGAACTGATGTGGGGCAACCATCGAGAAGATGGTCAAAAACACCACCCCACCGACGTTGCCATACGCACCTGCCATGCCCGCAATCT
>CALFYA010000220.1 GCA_937952925.1 uncultured Moraxellaceae bacterium | reverse complement strand
ATGTGGCGGCGGATGCGTTTCGGGCATATATCGTCGCCAGTGATGCTGGGCAAAATTGGGACTATGCCCGTGAGCGGCTGCAATATGCGCTCGACAGCTTTGATGATTTGTTTGTGGGCACGCTCGATAGCTTTTGTCAAAAGCTGCTGCATGAATTTGCCTTTGACAGCGGACAAGCCGAAAAAGCCCAGATCAGTGAGCAAGAACGCGAGTTGATTGCCGAGATTGTGCATGATGCGCTGCGGCGTTGGCGCAGTGAGCAAGATGCCGATGTGATTGCGCTGCTGTTGGCCGCTAAACAACTCAAAGCGGTGGAAGATTACCATCCTGTGTTGTCTACGGTGATGAACTTTTTGTCGGCGGAGCTGGTGGCTGTGCCGATGCCGCAGATTGATCTGACCGAGATACGGGCGCTACTCGCTGAGCTACAACAGATCGACGTGGACGCCTATCGGGAATTTATGCTGCCCAGTGGTGTGGCACGCGCCGTGATGGCGAAAAACCGCGCCTTTACCAACAATGGCGCATATTTTTTTAGTTTTATCGACAAGCTCAACGCCTTTGGTTTGCCGGTACTGCTGAATTTGTCGAGCGATGATCCCGAAGCCAAATTGCTGGCAGGGTTTGCCAATATTGATGGGCAATTTGTCAAAGCCGGTGCTGCTGCCAAAGCGCGTTTTGAGCAAATCGGCAGCAACGATATGTTTGTGCGCCTTGAACAGGCACGCGCTGCGCTCAAAGACAGCCTTGAGCAAATCGACGCCCATGTGCAATACGAGTTGTGTCGGCAAGTACGCGAGCAACTGCCGATCAAGCTGGCTGAGCGTGGCGAAACCACATTTTCCCAGCAAATGCGCAAACTCGCCGATGCGCTAGATGATCCTGATTTTGGCCTAGAACTGGCGCGGCAGATTCGCTACCGGTATCCGATTGCCTTGGTCGATGAGTTTCAAGATACCAACAGCGATCAAGACCGCATGATTGCGCGGATTTATCGGCAAGAGGTGGATGAGCGGAG
>CALFYA010000219.1 GCA_937952925.1 uncultured Moraxellaceae bacterium | reverse complement strand
CAAGTGCGTCTATCTGAAGCGGGCTTGGTCAGCTTGAGTGACCAACTGACCTACAATCTCAAAACTCAGTCGGGTGAGTTTGGTCAAACCCAATATATTAGCCAATCCTTGCAAGCACACGGTCAAGCCGATGCCCTCAGCCGTGACGAACGTGGCATCACCATCCTCAAAAATGCTGAATACTCCACGTGCGAGCCAGACCGACGCGTGTGGAATATCAAAGCCAAACGGCTAGAACTCAATAGTCAAACCGGTCGTGGGGTTGCACGGCAAACCAAGCTGTATATTCGTGATGTCCCTGTGTTGTCTTTACCGTGGTTTGATTTTCCAATCGATGATCGACGCAGCAGTGGCTTTTTGATTCCTCGTGGCGGCTATACCAATGACGGCGGCCTAGACTTATCGATTCCCTACTACCTCAACCTTGCGCCCAACTATGATGTCACCCTGACTCCACGCTTGCTGAGTCGGCGACATGCCATGCTCGAAGGCGAAGGGCGATATTTAACCGCCAACTGGGGTGGCGGTATGCTCTCTGGTGGCTATTTGCCACAAGATCCGCTGTACAACGATGCAGACCGTAAGCGTGCCAGTCTCAAATATGATTGGCAAATCAACACGTCGCTACGCTCCAACATCAACCTCAACTATGTGTCAGACAAAGATTATTTTACCGATTTGGGCACCGACCCCTTGGTAAGCAACCAACTCAACCAAGAACGCTCGGTCAGCTTGTTTTATGAAAAAGGCATTGCCGGATTGACCGGTTTATTACGGGTGCAAAAATTTCAAACCGTTGACCCCAGCACACCGGATATCGACCGCCCGTATGCCCGTCTGCCCCAACTGCTGATCAACTATCAACAAGGTCAACCGCTCGGTTGGCAATATGAATTGCAACACGACTCTGCTTATTTCAAAAAAGAAATCCGCGATGGCTCAGCGCTCGAAAGCAGCGGTGTGCGCGTCTACCATCAAGCCGCAGCGCGTTATCAATGGCGCAATGCATGGGGATACGTGACGCCCGAAGCGTCCGTGCGCAACATCACCACCCAATATGATCAAGATACCCAAAATCAAAATGGCATCAGTCATCAAGATGCACGCCACGACGTGACGGTGCCTCAATTTACCTTAGATAGCGGTCTGGTATTTGAGCGTTATGGTGCTTATTTGCAGACTGTAGAACCGCGCTTGTATTACGCTTATTCACCCTATCAAAACCAAGATGATGCCCCCAATTTTGACACCACCACGGCGTCACCAAGTTATAGCCAACTCTTTCGGCCTTATCGCTTTGTGGGGCATGATCGCCTAGACGACAACCATTTTGTCAGTACAGGGGTCACCCATCGCTTGTACAACCCCGAAGGGATGGAGCTGCTCAGCGTGAGTGTCGGTCAAAGCTACTATTTGGCTGATCGACGCGTGCGGCTCAAAAGCACCGATCCGATGGATGGCCGCCGCACCTCTGGGCCTGCCCTTGAAGTCGCTTCTCAACTGACCGATCAAATTCGGGTCGATAGTGCCTCGTTGTGGATGGCGAATGGGCAAAATTTGCAAAACATTCACCAACTGCAATATCAACAGGCGCAAGGTCAGTTGTATCAAGTGGGTTATTTTGAGCGACATGCCGTTACACAACTGAACCAAAAATCCTTGAGACAAGTGACCGCTGGTCTGGTGCAACCCCTCTATAATCAGTGGCGTGCTTTTGGTTATCTGCAATACGACTTGCAAAACACCGTGGCACGCGATGGTTTATTTGGATTGGATTATGATGCCTGTTGTTGGCGGATTGCCCTGTATGGTCGCTCCTACTACAACGATCTAGATGATCCCAATACCAACAAACCACGTCGCATTATCATGGCTGAAGTCACCCTCAAGGGACTCGCCGGACTGTCGGGGAATCTTTCAAGCTTGCTTCGACAAAAAATTCTTGGATATACACAGGTAGAGACATCGTGGAATTCGCGTTAACCCCTTCTTCTTGGTACAACCGCACCTTGCGGATTGGCTTATTGACCTTGAGTTTGGGCTTAGCTCCGATGCTCTATGCCGCCCCACTCGATGGCGTGGCCGTGGTGGTAGATGACAACGTGATCCTCAACAGTGACATCGAGATGGCCATCAGTGATGCGCGCCGCCAGCTCGCCACTCGCCAGCAACCGATGCCCAGTGATGACGTGATCCGTACCGAAGTCACGCGCCAGTTGATCATGCGTAAAGTCCAACTCGATTTGGCCGGACGCAGCGGTATGACCGTCGATGATCAAACCCTCAATGCCGCCCTAAGTGAAATGGCACAGCAACGTGGCGCTCCGTCTTTGGTGGCCTTTCAGCAAGGTCTAGATGCGCGCCAAGCGGGTGCTTATGCGCGCCTGCGCCAACAAGTCCGCGATGACCTCACCATCAACCGCTTACGTCAACAACGGGTCAGTGCGCGGGTGCGGATTAGCGAACGCGATATCGATAATTTTTTGGCCTCGCCACAAAGCCAAGCCGCGCTTGAAACGGAATATCGGATTGCGCACTTGATGATCAAACTGCCTAGCGGTGGTGGTGACGCTGCCTTGGCACAAGCCATACGCACAGGTGAGCAAATTGCCAAAGACCTCAATAGCAACATTCCCTTTGATCAAATTATCAAAAAATATCATAGTGAAGCTCTGCCGGTGGGTGGTGGCGATATGGGCTGGCGTAAACCCAGTGAAGTGCCGCCAAACCTGTCATCCATTTTAGAGCAACTGTCTGCAGGTCAAACCTCGACCCCCATTCCATCGGCTGATGGCGTGCATATCCTCAAAATGCTGGATCGGCGCGGTGCCGAAAACGTCAAGGTACATCAATGGGATGTGCGCCACATCCTGATCAGTCCAAATGACGTGCTCAGCCCTGCCGATGCCCAAGCACGGGCTGAGGATCTGTACAAACGCTTGCAACAAGGTGGGAGCTTTGACACGCTCGCCAAGACCTACTCCAATGATCCCGGTTCAGCACGCAATGGCGGTTCGCTCGGGTGGGTCTCACCTGGTGAGATGGTGCCTGAGTTTGAAGCCACCATTCGCAAAACATCAGTAGGCGACTTTAGCACGCCATTTCAAACCCAATTTGGCTGGCACATTTTGCAAGTACAAGGTGAGCGTGACCAAGATATTAGCGAGCAATATCGCCGTGGTATTGCCCGTCAAACCTTGTTTCAGCGCAAATTTGACCAAGAACTTGACAACTGGCTGCGTGAAATTCGCGCCAATGCCTATGTCGATATTCGCAGCCAAAATAGCTAACCTCCCAACTTGAACCACTTCATTCCTGCACCTGTCGGAATGAAGTGGGTTCACAATTTAGGCTGATTTTCTTCTTCGTGCCACGCGCCTTGTTGTACGCGCTGCATCCATGCGTCTTGGCGCATTCGATGGATTGGATCAACCCAACGCGCTGGGTATACACTCATCCACACCTGATCAAAATCAGACTGATGATACAAAGGCTGTGACGCTGGCTTGAGATAACCATCGCTTTGCACCAAATCGGTATGAATCAGCAGCCACAGCTGATCTAATGGGCGACGTTCATAATAATGGCTAATTTTATCGGCTTTTTTTTGCATCACCGCATCAATATCAGCTTGCTCAATCTCAGAACTGATGGGCAACAGCGCTAGATCAAGCGCACGCCGACCCGCAAACGGCCAGCCCAACGCACGCATCAACCGCCAATACATCCGGCGCGGCACCAACCAATGATTGCCGACGCGATCACGCAAACGTGGCAGGGTGGTCAACTCAATGCCCACCCATTTGCCATCAATCAGTGCACTAAAATCGGGTTCATGACCGTCATCTTGACCATCAATCAGTTGCTGACAATGCAACTGGCGGACTGCCAAAAAATGCTCAAGGTAAATCCGCTCGCGTTGGCGCTTTTGTAACCGTCGTCGTGCGCCATGACCTTTGGCGACCATGAACCCTGCTCCTGATTATTGACCGTGCCAATCGACCCGTGCATTACGTTCGGTGTCATACATCCGCTGCAGATATTGCCCAAACGGACGATCAAGCAACTCATGTTTGAAGATCGCCATTGGCTCAGGCACATTGCCTTCGTCGTACGGCTCCCACGGCGTACCACGGATGCCGAGCAGCGGCGCTGCCACACTACACACCGCAATATCAGCCAAACCCAACTGATCGCCCACCAAATAACGCCCCCCATTGGCAATCAATTTGGCTTCGATCTGATCAATCAAGTCATCAATTTTGCGTTTGGAGCCTTCGGCGCGATCTGCACGAATACCATATAATTGTTTCATCCCCATTTTGATGATTGGGGCAGAGACGGCACGCATGCGATTCATCCATGTATTTTCGCCCAGAATCACATCCAACGTTTGTGGCTCATTGATCAAGTAGATAAACATCCAGCGCCGCACATAAATGCCCAATTGATCCGCCAACCGATCCAACTCAATGGCTTGGGCACGCAACTGTGGCTCACGGCGCAACAGGGGGCACTCGGGATACTGACCGTCTAAATACAATGCAATTTCGGTGGAATCGCCAATCCACACCTTGCCATCACGCAGCATCGGCAAGGTGTCTTTGCTGGTTTTGAGCAAGGTCAATGGCCGATGAAACCCCGGCACTAAATTACGCGCCACATAGTCAAGCCCTTTGTGATCGAGCAGCCAACGGGCTTTTTCACAGTAATGAGACAGTGGAAATTGATAAAGCACGCGCATCGCGGTGATTCCTTTTGGGTTACGTACAACAGATAGTGAGACAGCATAGCCCGTTTGGTGTAGGATGCACGGCAAATTTTGCAACTTTTAGGAACGCTCATGGGCTTTAATTGTGGCATCGTCGGCCTGCCAAACGTTGGCAAATCCACCTTGTTTAATGCCTTGACCAAAGCCGCGATTGCGGCGGAAAACTTCCCGTTTTGTACCATCGAACCCAACACAGGGATCGTGCCGGTGCCTGATCCACGCCTCGACAAACTCGCGGCGATCGTCAAGCCTGAACGCGTCATTCCGACCAGCATGGAATTTGTCGATATTGCAGGCTTGGTGGCCGGTGCGAGCAAAGGCGAAGGCTTGGGCAATCAGTTTTTGGCCAATATCCGCGAAACCGATGCCATCGCCCATGTGGTGCGCTGCTTTGAAGATGAAAACGTCATCCATGTGAATGGTAAGATTGATCCGCTCGACGATATTTCCACCATCAACACCGAGCTGGCGCTCGCGGATTTGGATGTGGTCAGCCGTGCCATGCTGCGCTTGACCAAGATTGCCAAAGGCGGCGACAAAGAAGCGCAAGCGGTCAAAGCGATTTTTGAAAAAATCGAACCTTTGCTCAATGAAGGCCGCCCTGCGCGTGCGGCTGACCTTGATGATGATGAGAAAAAAGCCATCAAGAGCTATGGTCTAATCACCCTCAAGCCCACCATGTATATCGCCAACGTGGCAGAAGATGGCTTTGACAACAATCCGCACCTTGATGCAGTCAAGGCTCTCGCGGCCAGCGAAAAAGCCATTGTTGTACCGGTCTGCAATCAAATCGAAGCTGAAATCGCGCTACTCGCTGAAGAAGATAAAGCTGAGTTTTTGGAAGCGATTGGCATGGAAGAACCGGGGCTGAACCGTGTGATCCGTGCCGGTTATAGCCTGCTCGATTTGCAAACCTACTTCACCGCAGGGGTCAAAGAAGTACGGGCTTGGACAGTGCGCGTCGGTGCTTCAGCACCGCAAGCAGCCGGTGTGATCCATACCGATTTTGAAAAAGGCTTTATCCGCGCCGAAGTGATTGGTTATAACGACTATATCCAATACAGCGGTGAGTCAGGTGCCAAAGAAGCGGGCAAATGGCGCTTGGAAGGTAAAACCTACATCGTGCAAGATGGCGATGTGATGCATTTCCGTTTTAACGTCTAAACATCAAAACGGCTGTCAAAAAACAAACCCTTCGATGTGAAGGGTTTGTGTTGAGGTGGATGTGTTGAACTAGTAGCGATGGCTCATCAATACACCCACCCCCAAATCAGCACTGGCATCACTAAATCCGGCCACCGCATAGCCTTGCATGCGCAGATTGTTGGGCAGTTTTTGACTGACAAACACGGTCATCTCACTGATCGGATCGCCCTTGCTGGTGAGTTTTTGCCGATAATCGTAGCTGGCACCCACCGACGTCGCGGTTGCAACTTTATAGCTTGCGCCAAGTGATGCAAACACCGGATCATCATAGTTGGTGTTGATGCCTGCAAATTCGGGATCACCTTTTTTAGTCCAGCCCAATGTACCAAACGCTGTG
The DNA here is from genome assembly GCA_937952925.1 of uncultured Moraxellaceae bacterium. GTDB lineage: Bacteria > Pseudomonadota > Gammaproteobacteria > Pseudomonadales > Moraxellaceae > CALFYA01. Next base: position 28,979 of record CALFYA010000219.1, on the reverse strand, counting down.
AGCGCCCCAAATCGCTGGGTCAAATCGACACTGGCTGAATAGTCGTGTTGACCAGACGACAAACATTGGTCTTCGTCACCCGTCGCTATTTTAGCTTTGGCATTCACATCCACAAGCGTGTCGCCTTGAGCGTATACGCTATAACTGCCCGCGAGCACCAAATCACCAAACCCATCGACATCTTTGGGCGTTGCGGCTGCATTCCCACACGGCAAACTTTCGCCTCGGCTATTGGAGTTGACGTTTTTAATCCACACATACGGCAACGACGCTTTTACCGACCATGTGTCGGTCTCGTATTTGCCAATCAATGGGACGGTGGTTTGTTTGGTGGTGATGTTACTGCCGTATTTGCCTTCGGAGTAATCCAAGCCGGTAGACACTTGTATATCGGCATGTGCAGCTGTTGCACAGACCAGACCTAACCACCACATGCACCGCAGCATTTTTACACTGTTCATGACTTTCCCCTTCATCAATCTTCAATCCGCTCCGGTTTTTCCACCTTTTCAGGCTTTTCGACCTTCTCCGGTTTTTCAACCTTTTCAGGCTTCTCCACCTGCTCTGGTTTTTCGACCTTTTCAGGCTTCTCCACCTGCTCTGGTTTTTCGACCTTTTCAGGCTTCTCGACCTGCTCTGGTTTCTCAGCTTTCTCCGGCTTTTCAGCCTTCTCCGCTTTTTCAATCCGCTCTTGCTCTAGCTTTTCAGCACGCTCTTGAGTATCTCGCTCAAGCTCTAATGCATCTTCAGCCGCTTTTTCACGCAGTTCTGCGAGTTTTTCCGCACGCTCTTGCTGCTCTTCTTGCAGTTGTTCTTGCTGCTCGAAAGCCTGCTCCTGTGCTTTCTCAGCATCTTTCTGTGCCTTTTCGACCGCTTCTGCTGCATCTTCGGTTGCTTCTGTCGCGTCTTTGGCCGCTTTTGCAGCATGCTTCGTCACGACCGGATCGTGATGTACCCGTTCATCACGAGCCACATCAATCCGCTCCGCAACGACTCGACCCTGTTGATCAAGGCTCCCCATCACACGCACGCGCTGATCAACACGAATCTGCTGATCTTGCCCGACCACGCGAGTGGTTTGGGTCAATTTGACTGCAAAAGTCCCGACATCAATCTGATCGGCAGATGTGGCTCGCACAATCGACTCAATCAGCACTTGCTTGACCTGCCCCAAAGGACGTGTAAAGGCTTGTTGATCCAATACCGCAGGCGCACTCAAGGCACTCAGTCGATCCACCCGTGATGCCACAATCACACCGCTGGCATTACGATAGCCACTCACCGCCAGTGGCTCGCCTTGGCGGATGGCTTGCCCCAGCGCATTCCCCATCGTTTTGTCAGTAATCAGTACTTTTTGGTCATGTACCATCAAGGTTTGATTGGCATTTACTCGCTCGACAGGCGTTTGTGCCCGCCCTTCAACCGCATTCAAGACAGTAATCTGCTGCGTGACCAGACCTTTTTCGGTCGGAACCGCTTGTACAGCCACCACCTGCCCAACAGCCATGTCTTTGAGCCGAATTGGACGGCCATTTTGGGTAACCGGCGTGCTCTCATCGTAGTGAATTTCAAGACCGTTGACACAAATACTGGCAAAACCCGTAATCATCCCGACCACACCCGTGCTGCGCGATTGCAAATCAAACGGTACGCCTGTCCCACCAATCCCACCATCGCGCTGGGTCATATTGATACAGTCCGAAGCCAGACTGACTTGACTGATACAAAAGCCAAGGCTCATGGTTGCCAACCACAGGAGCGACTTATTCATGATGATTCTCGGGCGCTATCGCATCCGTGTTCGGTGCTTGATCATCGTCATCATTATAAAAATAAATGCCACAGGTAAAGCGTTGAGTTTCTACTGGCTCAACCGTCTGATCAAAGGCATTGGCCGCTTGATGATTCAGCTCAATCAGCATTTGCATGCCCAAGGTTTCAGCTTGTTTGGCGAGCTGTGGAATCAATGATGCCGGCAAATGGGTGTAATGCACGCTACGCTCAAAAAACGGCTTTTGGCTGGTCTGACAAATATTGTGGGTGGCCGCCGCCAAATGATCATGCAGATTGAGGCCAAAATAAAACAGCTTGTCGTCCATATCCGATTGCGGCACAAACGCAGCGAGCTGCAAATGCACCACATCATCGTTATCCAAGCTGACCACGCCTAAGCGTAGCCATTCATCAAGCAACGCACGCGGACGAATATCTTGGGTAATGCCACTGACCAAATCATCAAAGGAGCCTTGTGTCGAATGCTCTGCACGAATCCGCTGTAGTGGACGCGGCTGCCCCACTTGATCACAAAAACGCTGATCGGCCAACCAACGCGCAATCACTTGTGCGCCTAGTGGTGTGGCTTTGTTGGCCACACTTTGCTCGGTTGCGGGGGTTTCTCGCAGTCTTTTCACATCTTTACGATGCACACCCGTGAGCAAGCTAATCCGGCTATCGGTTTGCGCCTTTCCTTCCAATTGAAACTCTTGATCGGCCACATCCACAAAAACCGATTTCATCAACTCCATAAACTGCGGATAGGTCAGCCCTTTGGTCAGCATCAACTTGACCAATGGAGACATGACTCGGCGCAATGCACGGATCAAATGATTGGAAACCGCCTCTTGGGTCATTACCGTTCTCACTAGCTTGATGATGCCATCATAACATACGTGGGAAATTTTACCACACCTATTGACAACAACCGAAACACCGCGTAGATTAGCAATCATCAGGTGGGAAATTTTCCCACAAAAGCAAAACAGCGATCTTTTGGAGTAGCCCATCATGAACAAACGTCTGCTGTCTGCGGTGATTGCCAGCACCCTCTTTAGCTTCAGCTCAGCCTACGCCATCGAAGTTGAAGGCGCTGAAATCGAACGCCACCATACTGAAGTTGAGATTGAAATCGAGCATCAAGAACGAGCCGAAAAAGCTGAACGCCCTGAAAAGGCCGAAAAAGCTGAGAAAGCCGAGCGCCCTGAAAAAGCTGAAAAGCCTGAGAAAGTCGAGCGCCCTGAAAAAGCTGAAAAGCCTGAGAAAGTCGAAAAAGTTGGCTAAGCCTAGTATGAAAAAAGCACCCAATCGGGTGCTTTTTCGTATAAAAAGGGAACAGATTTTGGGGTCTGTTCCAAACTGGAGCGGGAAACGAGACTCGAACTCGCGACCCCGACCTTGGCAAGGTCGTGCTCTACCAACTGAGCTATTCCCGCTAAAACCGTTTTGGTTGCATGCAATTTGCTGAACCAGTGATGCGCATTTTAGAGAATTTTGCGGGGTTGTCAACGACAAAGATCACAAAATTGTTTCAAATGCGCATTTTTCATTCAGCGCGCCGCCATGTGGTGCCCGCACGGCTGTCTTCAAGCACCACACCAGCCTCAAGTAAATCTTTGCGGATTTGATCGGCTTGCGCAAAGTCTTTGTTGGTTTTGGCCGCCTGACGTGCAGCAATCAGGGCTTCGATTTGGGTTTCACTCAAACCATCCGCCTTATCTGCTTCACCTTGCAAAAACGCCACCGGATCGCTGGTCAGCAAACCGAGCATCCCTGCCAACGACTTCAAGTGCGCCGCCAAGACTTGCGCGGTAGCCATCGCACCGTCGTTGACTGCTGAGTTGATATCACGGGTCAATTCAAACAACACCGACAATGCTTCTGGCGTATTGAAATCGTCATTCATGGCAGCCACAAAGCGTTGACGGCTACTGCTCACCAGATGTGCGGTATCGCCATCGAGGGTTTCAATCGGCTGTGTCTCTGCAGGGACACCTTTGAGGGTGTGATAAAAGCGTGACAGCGCCAGCTTGGCGTCTTTGAGTGCTTTGTCGGAGAAATTGAGTGGGCTACGATAATGACTTGCCACAATAAAGTAGCGAATCACTTCAGGCACAAACTCTTTCATCACATCGCGGATGGTAAAGAAGTTGCCCAACGACTTGGACATTTTTTCACCATCGACATTGACAAAACCAACGTGCATCCATGTATTCACATAGGTTTCACCAGTTGCGCCTTCACTTTGCGCAATCTCATTTTCATGGTGCGGGAACATCAAATCGCCACCGCCACCATGAATGTCAAAGCCATTGCCCAAGCAGCAGGTCGACATGGCCGAGCATTCAATATGCCAACCGGGTCTGCCCGCACCCCATGGCGATGCCCATGCGGGTTCTTGCGGCTTAGCCGCTTTCCACAAGACAAAATCAAACGGATGACGTTTGTCTACATCCACCTCGACCCGATTGCTTGCCCCTGCTTGCATATCGTCAAGCTTACGGCCAGAGAGACGACCATACGATGGGAACGACTCCACCGCATAATACACATCACCACTCGGTGCAGCGTAAGCATGCTGTTTGTCGATGAGGGTGCCGATCATGCCTTGCATTTGATCAATATATTCGGTGGCGCGTGGCGCTTCGTCAGGACGCAAACAGCCCAAACGGTCGGCGTCTTCATTCATCGCGTCAATAAAACGGTCGGTGAGCTGGCCGATGGTTTCACCGTTTTCATTGGCACGATTGATGATTTTGTCGTCGATGTCGGTGATATTGCGCACATATTTGACATGCCACTGTTGCGAGCGCAAAAAGCGCACCATCACATCAAACGACACCATCACCCGCGCATGCCCAATATGACAGTAGTCATACACGGTCATCCCACAGACATACAGCCCGATCTGACCAGCCAGACGAGGCTCAAAGCGCTCTTTGCGACGGGATTCGGTGTTGTAGATGACCAGTGACATGAGCAGGTATTAACTCCAATCAATCAAGCAACCGCTTGGGATAGGTTTGATCATCCCCCCATGTGGGGGATGGTGATATTTAGCGGACAATCCCACGCGTGGATTGTTGCAGCGAATCAATCAACTCTTGAACTTGCGGACATTGTGGCAAAATCTCGTTTTGCAGGACTTCCAATGCTTGCACAGTGGTGAGATTTTGTTTGTAGACCACACGAAATGCTTGGCGCAGGTGGTTGATGGTCTCTGCACTCCAGCCGCGACGACGCATGCCTTCATAGTTCATGCCATGTGCGCCGGCAGGATTGCCCGATGCCATCACATAGGCGGGTACGTCTTTGAGGATGACGCTACCACCGCCGACCATACTGTATGAATCAATCCGGCAGAATTGATGTACACCAGAGTTGCCACCCACAATCACCGAACTGCCCACACGAACGTGACCGGCAATCCCCACATTATTGGCAAAAATATTATGATCACCAATCACGCAGTCATGTGCCACATGAGTATTGACCATCAACAGGTTGTGGCTGCCAATCTTGGTGAGGCTTTGATCTTGTACGGTGCCCCGATGCAAGCTACATGACTCACGGATGGTGTTGTAATCACCGATCTCTAGCCATGTTTCTTCGCCTTGGTATTTGAGGTCTTGGCACTCGGCACCAATGCTGGCAAATTGAAAAATCCGGTTGTGTTGACCAATCCGTGTGTAGCCGTCAATCACCACATGAGATGCAATCGTGGTGTGTGCACCAATACTGACATGCGCACCAATCACACTGTACGCGCCCACTTTGACTGTAGGATCAAGCTCGGCGGTGGGATCAATGATTGCGGTGGGATGAATCAATGCCGTCATACTGAAGCCAACTCCATACGTTGCTCTGCGACCAAAATCTCGACACTCGCCGCCAGCTCATCGCCCACCATTGCGCGGCAGCTAAACTTATAAATGCCTTGGCGACCCTGCCCCATTTCGGCATATAAAGTCAGGGTATCACCGGGTATGACTTGGCGTTTGAAGCGTAATTTGTCGGCACCTGCAAACAAATACATATAGCCATCGCTTGGCCGTTTGCCCGCCGTCACAAAACCCAGCACGCCCGCAATTTGTGCCATCGCTTCCAAAATCAGTACACCCGGCATGATCGGGTGCATGGGAAAATGCCCCTGAAAGAACTCTTCATTGATGGTGACGTTTTTGATGCCCGTAATCGAATGACCGACTTGAATGTCAGTCACCCGATCAACCAGCAAAAAGGGATAACGCTGGGGTAAAAATTCACGAATCATCGCTGCCTGCATGGGCAACTCTATCGATATAGGAGCAGTCATGGATCAAGACTTCATCAGCTTCCCGAACACCACAACTGCTGCGGCACTCAGTTATTTCTCAAGGATGCGCGATTCTAACTGTTCAAGCCGCGCTTGCATATCACTGAGTTGCTTGTGTAGCTGATTTATTGGCACATCGGCCAATTGTTTGTGGCGCACAGCGATCTTTTTCCAGTGTGCGGTGTCGGTCATGGCGGTACCCGACGAATAACTGCCCGCTTGGCTAATCGACTTGGTGACCATGGTCATCCCCGTCAATTGTACCCGATCCGCAATCTCGATATGCCCGACCACACCCACGCCACCCGCCAAAATACAGTGTTGGCCGATTTTGGTGCTGCCTGAGATCCCGCAACATGCTGCAATCGCGGTGTGATCACCAATCTGCACATTGTGGGCAATCTGGACTTGGTTGTCGATGATCACATTTTGCCCAATGATGGTGTCATCGAGCGCCCCCCGATCAATGGTGGTATTGGCACCAATCCGGCTATCATCGCCAATCACCACGCGGCCAAGCTGGGCGATCCGATGCCAACGACCTTGATAGGGCGCAAAGCCAAACCCATCGGCACCAATTACCGCACCGGCATGAATGCGGACACGCTGACCAATGTGGCAATGGTGATGAATCACCACATGTGAGCCAATCCAACTCCCAATCCCAATCTGGACGGCTTCGCTAATACAAGCACCGGCTTCGATGGTGACTTCTGCGCGAATCACCACGCCTGATTCAATCACCACCTGTGCACCAATCGATGCCGTGGGATCAATTTGGGCATCAGCGGCAATGACTGCACTGGGATGAATCCCTGCACTGCGCCGTGGTGTTTGATCAAAAAAATGGGTCAATCGGGCAAATGCAGCATACGGATCTGCCACAATCAGGGCGGCACCGTGATAGCCGTCTAAATCAGCAGGACGAATCAGTACCGCAGCAGCTTGAGTGCTGACCAACTGACTTTTGTAACGGCTGTTGGATAAAAACGCCAAGTCTTGGCTCGTTGCATGTTGCAACGAACCCAACCCTTGGATGATGAGGTCTGCATCACCGCGCAACTGCGCACCCGTATGAGCCGCCAGCTGCGCTAGAGTCCACTGCGCCATCGGTTATTTACCCGTATTCAGGCGTTCAGTGATTTTTTTGGTCAAATCGACAGAGTCAGTTGACCAAATGGCATATTTTTTCTCAATGATGATGTCGTAGTTGCCTTCTTTACGCAGCTCTTCAACCACTTTTTCCATTTTTGGCATCAGGGTTTTGAGCATGTTGGCTTGCGCTTCTTCAATACGACGCTGCACACCATCGGTCATGCTGCTGTATTCATTGAGCTTGTTTTGGCCTTGTGCTTGCAGATCTTTTTTGTCTTTATCGCTCAAGACCGCGCCATTTTTTTGGAACTTTTCTTGAATACCTTGGATTTCACTGCGCAGCTTCTCCAAGCGCTCGCGCTGTGGCTTTAAGCTGGTGTTTAGATCGTCAATGGTTTTTTTGGCAATATCTGACGCAAGGACAGCAGCCTGTGAGTCCGCAACCGCCACATTATTGGCCTGTGCGGACGAAGTCCATGTGATCAACGCCAGCGATGCTGCAATCAATGCATGACGCATAATAAAACTCCTTGTTACACGATGTCCAAAGCATGGACGTGGGGATTAAAATAGTCGGCCAATCTCAAACTGGATGCGTTTGGTTTCATCGCCGTCTTTACTATTGATGGGGTATGCATAGCTCAATGACAATGGCCCAATCATCGTAATCCATGTAAAGCCAAACCCTGCACTAAAGCGATAGTCGTCATAGCGCATTTTGAATTTGTCCACCGTGGTGTCAAACACTTGCCCACCTTCGGCAAACAGTACCGGACGGATTTGCTTGGTCCAATCACCTTTAAATGGCAAGGGCAAGACCAGCTCCATCCCACCTTGTACCACTGCATTACCGCCGACGGGCTCTTGCTCCGAAAATGCCTGCTCACCGGTCAAGGTATCGAGGGTGTCAATGGTGATGCTGCGAGGGCCTAGGGTATTGTTGCGATAGCCACGGACGGAACCATAACCACCGGCAAAGTAATTTTTATAAAACGGCAGATCATTACCAAAACCCAGCTTGGTGTAGCCGCGCAGGGCAAACTTATCGCCAAGTGGGAAGACGATTTGACCATCATACGTGACGCGCTGATACTCAAGGTCACTCCCCGGTAGCGCAACATCTAAAGAAATGCGGTGTTGTTGGCCACTGGTGGAGAATACTGGACGGTTGAGGGTGCTGTAGATCCACGACAAATTGAGGTTGTAGGTGTTGTAGTCGGCGCGATAAGTTTTGTTGTCATCGCTGGTCGGCTTCCCCCCATTGTCGATAATAAAATCACGGATCGATTTGGCGACAAAGGAGCCGGTATTGATGGTGGTTTGATCGACGTTAAGTGACGCACTGATGTCTTTGGTTTCATCGACCGGATAACCAAAGGTGACTGCACCACCCAACGAGTCGGTCACATAGTTGTTGACGCTCAAGTTGTCGAGTTTGGTTTGGCGGTAATACACGTTATAACCCCGACTCACCCCATCCATGGTGAAGTACGGATCCAAAATGCCAATGTTGTAGTTATCTAGGGTCTCAGAGCGAGACAGGTCAATATTGACCCGATGACCTGTCCCCAAGAAGTTGGTTTGGCTCAAGCCCAACTGGAAGGTAATCCCACCACTTGCTGAATACCCCACTGCAATGGTGCTGGTGCCGGAGGTTTGTTCTTCGACTTTGATGTTCAGATCAATTTGATCATTGGTGTTGGGCACCCGCTGTGGATCAATACTGACCGATTTGAAGTAACCCGTGCGCTCAAGGCGGATTTTGGACAAATCAATTTTTTCATTGGACGCCAATGCGCCTTCCATCTGACGCATTTCACGACGCAGGACTTCATCGGCGGTTTTGGTATTGCCGGTAAAATTGATGCGGCGTACATACACTTGACGACCAGGGTTGATGAAATAGCTCATCGTCACGGTCTTGTTGGTGTCGTCCATTTCAGGGATCGGATTGATCTCTGAAAAATAGTAACCGCCATTGCCGTAGGCACGCGACAGTGCTTCTTTGGTTGCCATGACACGGGCTTGCGAATACAGCTCACCGGATTTAATCAAGGATAGTTTTTCAAGGGTGGCATTGTCGTAGAGCAAATCACCTGCAAACTTTACGCCTGCAAAACGATACTGTTGACCTTCGGTGATGCTGACTTCAATAAAGACCTTTTTCTTGTCTTCGCTCAGGTTGAGCTGCGCGTTGTTGACCGCAAAATTGATATAGCCATTGTTGAGATACATGGCGCGCAATGCTTCAAGGCTGGCCGATAGACGCTCACGCGCATAGCGATCATCGCGGGTCATGATCGATGACCATGAGCTTTCTTTGACCGCAAAGGCTTGCTGAATGTCTTTTTCACTAAAGGCAGTGTTGCCTACAATCTTGATATCCACCACCCGCGCCGCATTGCCTTCATAGATTTTGAGGCTCAGATCGACACGGTTGTTGGGGCGTGCGGTGGTTTCAATCTTGACATCAGCGTCATAGCGGCCTTGCTGGGCGTATTGGCTTTCAAGCTCGCTTTCAATGCTTTGTAATACGGCGCGTTTGAGCTCTTGGCCTTCGACTAAACCGACGCTTTTGAGACCTGTTTTGAGGGTGTCTTCGGGGATCAGCTTGTTGCCTTCAAATTTGATGGCACTGATCACTGGGCGCTCCACCACACTGATATACAGCGTTTGACCGTCACGGCGTGCTTGCACATCATCAAAATGACCGCTTGCGTACAACGTGCGTAGCGCATCCGCCAGCTGCTGATCGGTCACCGCAGTACCCGCTTTGATCGGTAGCAAAGACAGCATGCTTGTGGTTGATAAGCGTACCAATCCTTCTATGCGAATGTCGCGTGCCACAAAGTCTTCTGCATAAGCCGTATGGACGGTTGCCATGGCTGTTACCAGTGTCAGTGGCAAGGTGAAAAATTGATGCCGCATGCCGAAGTTTCCAATCCAATCAAAGTTTGAATACATTATTTAGCCAGTACCATGCTTGCTCAACAAAGCCATGTCGAACGGTATCGGCTAAAATCACGAAAGCCATGAGTGCAACAACCATCAAAAAACCAACCTGACCTAATACCACTTGAGCATGAATGGACAATGGTTTACGGCGTACTGCTTCCACGGCATATTGAATAAACTGGCCACCATCTAATACAGGGATTGGAATCAAGTTCATGACCCCAACCCCCAAACTCATTGCAGCCAACACATAAATAAAAGTTTGCCAGCCAAGATCCAAGGATTGTTTTGCAACTTTTGCAATGGTGACAGGCCCAGACAACTGCTCAAGTCCAATCAAACCCACAATCATCTTGCCCAGAGTTTTGACGGTGAGCGTGACTTGCGTCCACGTTTTCTCCACAGCCTTGACCAAGGCCGTTGCAGGATCATAGCTAATCCGTTGCAAATACGCTTTTGGCGGTGTCAGATCACTGACCGTCGTTTGTGCGGCCAATCCCAACTCGCCATAAGGCACCCCCATGGTATCTCGCTTTTCGCGTGGGATCACCGAAAGGGTCAGTTGTTGATGCTGGCGCTCAACCGTCAAGACCAACAACTGCTTTGCAGACATTTTGACTCTTTTAGAAAACATCTGCCAATCTGTGATCTGTTCATGGTTGACGGCCAGAATTTTGTCACCCGCTTTTAAGCCATATTGCGCAGCCGGACTATCCTCAACCACTTGACCAATCACTGCAGCAACATGCGGCTGCCATGGTGTAATTCCCATGACATCCAAAGGATTTTTATTCGGTTGTGTCGATAAGACTTGCAAATCAACGGTATGGTTTTGTGCGACGCCTTGACGATCAATCTGAAACTGGGCTGTTGTATGCTGCCCCATTTTGTCCATGATTACAAAGCTGATATCTTCCCAAGTCTGTACAGGCTCTTGATCAATGGCTGTGATGAGGTCACCCGTTTGTAATCCTGCGGTTTGTGCTGCAGAGGGTGCTTCCACTTTGCCCAAACGGGTATTTAATTGCTCACTTGGTGCTAATAATAAAATCCAAAATAGGATGATGGCTAAAACAATATTAATCAGTGGCCCTGCAGCGACGATGGCCATTTTTGCATACGGGGATTTGTTGCGAAATGAAGCCGGATTACTCAGTGCTTCAGCGCTCTCGTCACCATGACCGAGCATTGAGACATAGCCACCCAATGGCCACATTGCAATTTGATACTGCACGCCGTCCTTGCCAAACCACTTGATTAACGGACGACCAAAACCGATTGAGAACACATTGACTTGCACACCACAACGACGTGCCACCCAAAAGTGCCCAAACTCATGGATCACCACAATTGGGCCAAGCAATAACAACATCGCCAGTAGCGTTAATACAAAAGTCATCACCCTGAAATCACCTTGGTCAACCAAGCAGACGCGATTTGGCGCGCTTCGGCATCGTGGGTCACGATTGTGGCAAGATCATGCACGCTGCTCATGGGTAATTGTGTAATAACATGGGAGATTAAGTGAGGAATCTGGTTAAAGCGGATTTTTCCATCCAAGAACGCAGCCACAGCCACTTCATTGGCCGCATTGAGCACGGTCGGCACCGTTCCCCCAAGGTCAATCGCTTCTTTTGCCAAACGTAGACAGGGAAACCGATCCATATCGGGGGCTTCAAAATGGAGCGATTGCACCGCAAACAAATCGAGTGGCGCTACACCGGCATCGATACGCTCCGGCCATGCCAAGGCATGTGCAATCGGCGTACACATATCTGGATTGCCCATTTGAGCCAGTGTCGAGCCGTCCACATATTGCACCAATGAATGGATAATACTTTCGGGATGTACCACCACCGTGACCCGAGACGCAGGCACATCAAACAAATGACAGGCTTCGATCAACTCCAAGCCTTTGTTCATCAGGGTAGCCGAATCGACCGAAATTTTTCGTCCCATCGACCAATTGGGATGTTTACAGGCTTGCGCAGGGGTCGCCGCTGCAATTTGCTCAGCCGACCATGTGCGAAAAGGCCCACCGGATGCGGTCAACAGGATTTGTGATACCCCAGCGCGTGAACCTGAGGTCGCCAAACGCTCGGTACTTTGAAAATAATGCGGTGGCAAACACTGAAAAATGGCATTGTGCTCAGAATCCACGGGCAAAAGCGTCGCCCCAGCATCGCGCACGGCCTGCATGAGCAAATCGCCTGCCATCACGAGCGATTCTTTATTGGCGAGTAAGACTTTTTTGCCTGCTTGTGCGGCGGCCAATGTGGGCGCAAGACCGGCTGCCCCCACAATCGCAGCCATCACAATATCCACCTGTGCATGTGCGGCTACCGCACACAGCCCCGCTTCGCCTTCAACAATCGTGGGGATATCCATGTCGGGCAACAATGCGAGTAATTGCTCTGTTTGCCCGTCTGGCACCACCACCATGCTCGGTTGATATTGCTTGATCAGCGCAGCAAGCTTGGGGAGTCGGCTAAAACCGGTCAGCGCAAACACCCGATAGCGCTCGGGGTGTAAATCGATGACCTTGAGGGTGCTATCACCAATCGAGCCAGTTGCACCGAGCACACAAACTTGCTGAGGGATGCGCATCAAAAGCCCCCTACCCACCAAAAGCCAAGGGCAAAAATCGGTGTGGCAGACAACAATGAGTCAATCCGATCCAGCACACCGCCATGACCGGGTAAGATGGTGCCCGAATCTTTGATACCAGCACGACGCTTGAGCATCGACTCCACCAAATCCCCATGCACCGATGCCAATACAGTGAGCATCGACAATCCCACAAACCCACACCAAGCCCCTACACTCAGCTTGAGGGAACACGCCACGCCAATCGACAATGCGGACGTGAGCAGCAAGCCACCGGCCAGACCTTCCAAGGTTTTGGCTGGGCTGACTTTGGGAGCCAATTTGTGCCGACCGAATGCACGACCTGCAAAATACGCACCGCTATCGGCCACCCATACCAAACCAAACACATACAAGAGCCACCATGGTGATGCTTGCCACAGGCTAAAAATCGCGGTGGTGGCGGCACCGAGCAACAACGCTCCTACCCCTTGCAACAGATTGGCACGATACCAAGGCGTCTTGGTGGGATAGTCTTTGACCCACAGCACCGCCCACCCCCAAAACAGCGCCGATGCTGCCCACAAAAACGGCCAGACGCCCTGACTGAGTAAAGCAATCACCACAAATAGCGGCACACCCAATAAAAAGCGGGCTGGAAACTCCACTTTGGGCATCAGCTTGAGCCACTCACTCGCCCCAATCATGGCGGTTAGCAACATCAACAGCAGCATGGGAATGGCACTATCGAGGGCAAACATACAGAAGCTGACCAGAATCAGCAGGACAATAGCGGTTTTAATGCGTTCAAACATGAGGGGTCGTCGCTAAAAAATCTTGGACTTGTTCGCTGGTGCGTCCAAAACGACGCTCACGCCCTGCAAACACATTCAGAGCATGATCAAATTCAGCGACGGAAAAATCTGGCCATAATGTTTCGGTAAAATACAACTCGGCATAGGCCGCTTGCCACAACAAAAAGTTGGACAGCCGATAATCGCCACCGGTACGAATCAGCAAATCAACGGGTGGTAGATCGGACATTTGAATCTGTTGTTGCATCATGGCCTCATCAATTTGCTCTGGCAGGAGCAAACCTTGTGCCACTTGCACCGCCAGCTGACGTGCAGCATGACTGATATCCCACAAACCACCATAACTGACCGCAATCACCAAGCTCATCTGCTGATGATGTGCTGTGGCGGCTTCGGCATCAGCCATGAGGGTTTGTAGCGTTGCCGACATTTTGCTGCGATCACCAATAAAGCGCATGGCGATTTGATACTGATGCATCCGCGCCATTTGCTCATGGATGGTCTCTGCAAACAACTGCATCAACAATGCCACTTCATCGGGAGGACGACGCCAGTTTTCACTCGAAAACGCAAATACCGTGAGTGCACGTAGTCCCAAACGACGGGCTTGCTCGACAATCGGGTCGAGATTATTTTTGCCAGCACGGTGACCTGCACCCTGCCCTAAACCTTGACGACGTGCATAACGATTGTTGCCATCCATGATGATGGCAACATGCTGCGGCAGACCTTGCGCAGCAAGGTCAAGATCAGGAGCTGTCAACGTTTAGACCTGCATCAACTCAGCTTCTTTAGCAGCCAACATTTTGTCGACTTCCGCCACAAATTTATCGGTCATTTTTTGCACATCATCACCGGCACGACGCTCGTCATCTTCGGTGATTTCTTTTTCTTTGAGCAAGTCTTTGACATCACCCAAAATATCCCGACGAATGTTGCGGATCGCCACTTTGGCATTTTCAGCTTCTGAGCGTGCCAATTTTTGCATATTGCGGCGAGTTTCTTCGGTCAACGCTGGTAGCGGGACGCGGATCACATCGGTGGTGATCGGGTTGAGACCCAAATCGCCCTCACGGATGGCTTTGTCTACCGCACTGACCATGTTGCGCTCAAACGGCTGCACCACCAAGGTACGCGCATCTTCAATGCCGACACTCGCCACTTGGTTGAGTGGGACATCCATGCCGTAATACGGCACCATCACACCATTTAACATGGAGGGATGGGCGCGACCGGTGCGCACTTTGGCAAAACCCGCTTCGAGCGATTCGATGGATTTTTTCATCCGGCTTTCGCCGTCTTTTTTCAGATCATTGATCATCAGATTGTCCTCAATCTTTCGCGTCACAGTAGACGATTACAGGGGAAGTTGATCGGTCAAACGACCGATTAACGTGTGACGTGGGTGCCTTCTTTGTCGCCCATCACCACACTGAGCAACGCACCTGCTTTATTCATGTTAAACACTTGCAAGGGCACATCGTGATCACGACACAAGCAAATCGCGGTCAGATCCATGACACCGAGCTTTTCATCGAGCACTTGGTCAAAGGTGAGGTGCTCATAACGAATCGCATCCGCATGCTTGCTGGGGTCTTTATCATACACACCATCGACTTTGGTGGCTTTCAAGATCAGCTTGGCTTCGATCTCAATCCCACGCAGGCATGCGGCGGTGTCAGTGGTGAAAAACGGATTACCCGTCCCTGCCGCAAACACGCAGACATCACCTTGTTTGAGATAGCGAATCGCGTCGCGGCTGCTGTACGTCTCAACCACGCCACCAATCGGCAATGCCGACATCAGACGGGTTTTGATGTTGCGACGCTCTAGCGCATCACGCATCGCCAGACCATTCATCACGGTGGCGAGCATGCCCATTTGATCACCGGTGACTCGACCGACCAAGCCATCTTTTTGCAGCTGGCTGCCACGATAGAGATTGCCACCACCCACCACAATGCCCACTTGGACACCTAAGCCCACCAAGTGAGCAATCGCAAGGCTCATGTGATCTAAGATGCTGGCGTCGATGCCCATGTCTTTGCTGCCAGATAAGGCTTCGCCCGACAGCTTGAGGAGGATACGCGAATAGCGGGGGCTGTTCTCAGCCATGATAGACTCCAATCACACAGCAAAAAAGCGCATACACACAGTGCGTGCAGGCCAAAAGGTTGGAGGATGCTCGACATCCTCCATACATCCAATCACGTTAGGCGTCGATACTGATCAAACGCGCAAATAGGTCGTACTCATCTGCATCGGTAATTTCGACGGTGAGCCGTTGACCGGCTTTGATCTGACTGCGGTCAATGTCTTCTACAAACACATTACCGTCAATTTCAGGGGCATCGGCATACGAGCGTGCAACCGCAACCGGATGCTCTTCATCTAACTCATCGACCAACACGGTCATCACTTGACCGATTTTGCGTTGCAAACGAGCGGTCGAAATTTCTTGCTGCACTTGCATAAACCGCTCATAGCGCTGCTGCTTGATCTCTTCTGGTACAGGATCTGGCAAGTCATTGGCCACCGCACCGTCAATCGCGGAGTAGGTAAAGCAGCCGACTCGATCCAATTGCGCTTCTTGCAACCAGTCCAGCAAGTATTGGAAATCTTCTTCGGTTTCACCGGGGAAGCCGACCACAAAGGTCGAGCGAATCGACAACTCTGGGCATTTGCTACGCCATGCCTTGATCCGCTCTAGGGTATTTTCGCTATGCGCAGGGCGTTTCATCAAGGCCAACACACGCGGACTAGCGTGCTGGAATGGGATATCAAGGTAAGGCAAGATTTTGCCTTCGGCCATCAGGTCAATTGCGGCATCGACGTGCGGATACGGGTAGACATAGTGCAAACGCACCCAGACCCCGAGCTGACCTAAGGCCACACACAAATCATAAAACTTGGATTTGAGCGGCTGACCTTGCCAAAAATCGAGTTTGTATTTGAGATCGACGCCATAGGCTGAGGTGTCTTGCGAAATCACCAAAATTTCTTTGACGCCTGCATTGACCAGCGCTTGGGCTTCATCCATCACACTGCCAATCGGACGTGAGACCAAATCGCCGCGCAATGATGGGATGATGCAGAAAGTACAGCGGTGGTTACAGCCTTCGGAGATTTTCAGATAGGCGTAATGCTTGGGGGTCAGACGCACCCCTTGTGGCGGTACAAGGTCGATATACGGGTTATGCGCTGGAGGGGGTGGCACATATTCGTGCACCGCAATCATCACATCATCATAGGCATGTGGCCCCGTGACTTTGAGCACGCTTGGATGCATGGCGCGGATCTGCGCTTCGTTTTTGCCCAGACAACCCGTCACAATCACTTTGCCGTTTTCGCTGATGGCTTCGCCGATGGCATCGAGTGATTCTTGTACCGCAGATTCGATAAAGCCGCAGGTATTGACCACCACAAGGTCAGCGCCAGCATAGTCGGCAGCCACTTCATAGCCTTCAACTTTGAGCTGGGTCAAAATACGCTCTGAGTCCACCAATGCTTTGGGACAACCGAGCGAAACAAAACCAACCTTTGGGGACTTCATGCAGCAACACTCCAGCGAGACGGCGCATATTGTATGCCCTTTGTAGGAGCCTGAATAGCGTCCGATGCGTTTTGCCTGTACGCTTAGGATCTGTTGACGTCGCAGCCACGGCTGAAACGTCAACAGACCCTAGTGCACAGCAGCTTGCTCAATCCATGCGGATAAAGCTTCGCGTGGTAAGGGTTTGGAGTACAAATAGCCCTGCCCCAAATCACAGCCCAACTCCCGCAAACGATTGCTAACGGCTTCGGTCTCGACGCCTTCCGCCACCACCTTAAAGTTGAGCGAATGAGCCAGCTCAATGGTCGAATGCACAATCATCGCGTCGGTATGGCTATCAGCTACCCCTTTGACAAAACTGCGGTCAATTTTCAGTTCAGACACCGGCAACTGCCGTACATACGCCAAAGATGAATACCCCGTGCCATAATCATCAATCGCCAACGCCAAGCCCATCGCCCGCAGTCGATTGAGATTGTCCATCACTTGCTCAGACTCTTCCATCACACCGCTTTCGGTGATTTCCAGACACAAAAATGCAGGGGGGATCTCGGCGTCATGCAGACATTGATGCACATACTCTGGCAGATGCACATCAAGTAAGTCACGGGTGGCAATATTGACTGAAATCCGCAGGGGCTGACCCTGCTCACGAAACCATGCTGCATCTTGGCAGCCTCGCTTGATCACCCAACGGGTGATTTCACGGATATAACCGGTTTGTTCGGCAAACGGAATAAACTCAAATGGCGGAATAAAACCACGCGTGGGATGCTGCCAACGAATCAAGGCTTCCGCTTCTTTGGTCTCCCCACCATGCAGCGCCACTTTGGGCTGGTAATACAGTACCAATTCATCTTGCTCGACAGCACGCTTAAGCTCACCAAGCAAACTTAAATGATCTTCGCGAAATTGCTGGCGATGCGGATCATACAAATTAACCGCTTTACGCTCAGATTTGGCCACATACATCGCTTCATCGGCACAGCACAGCAAATTGACTGCGCTGTCGGCATGTTCTGGATAATGCGCGATGCCAATGGTGGCATGCACATCAAGTTGGCGATCTGCCACCACAAAAGGCTGGTCAAAATGATGTAAAAACTGCTGTACCAATGGCTGCCATGGCTGGTCATCGGCAATCAAAATCGCAAACTCATCACCACTGAGCCGTGCCAATGTCCCATCTTTACTGGAAATCGATTGTGACAACAGTCGCGCAAAGGCTTTGAGCACCTCATCGCCAAACGGATGTCCCAAGGTGTCGTTGATCTGCTGGAAGCGGTCGATATTGAGTAACATCACGGTATGTGGTGAGCGATCTTGCAAACATTGATCTAGCTCACGCAAAAAGCCAGTACGATTAAATAACTCCGTGAGTGGATCGTGATACACCAACGCCAAGACTTGCTTTTCGCGCTCTGCAATCGCGTCTTGCATATGCGACAGCGCCCACGCCAATTCTGCCAACTCCAAGGTATCAGGCCGCTGAATCTGTTGTTGATATTGACCATCCCGAATTCGTTGGGCAACTTCTACCAACTGATGCAGTGGTCGCGTCACCACACGCGAAATCCGAAAGCTTGCAAACCCAATCAATAGCAAGCTGACTACCCCTAGCAACAACATGGCTTTGAGCAATGCATAAAAAGGTGCCAAAATCTCATCGCGTGGGCGCTGTAATAAAATCCCCACAGCAGAAATCTGGGGTGCTGCTTTGGTAATCGATAAGAAACGGGACTGATACGCGACATCTGCCAGTTTAATTTTTTCGCGCAGCGGGTTGATATGACGAATATCTTGGCGAGCTTGCGCCGGTAAGGTACTCGCGATCACTTGCCACACGGAAGGCTGTGCCTGCATCACAAATGAGACTTCTAAGCCCGACAGCAAGCGAAACTCTTGTGCCATGCGGTCATCAACCTTCATCCCCATCGTCACCCAACCCACCGTCAATGGCGAACGTACTGGCACAATCACCACCGCATAAGCTTGACCATTGAGCAGCTTGATGGCGGATGCTTGGCCTTCTTGCTGTGCGACATCAAGTAATGCGGCAAAGGGGTACGCTTGGCCTGCACTCAAGCGCTGCTGACTATCCGCCACAATGCGTCCATCTAGGTCACTCATCAAGGCCAGATCCGCATGGATACGAATCCGCTGATTATCGAGTGCTGACATAATGGTGGGTTCATCATGCGAGGCCAACGCGCTGCGAAAGCCAAAATCTGCCGCAAGCAGCTGCGCGGCCTGAATCAATTGGCGATCATGATGCTCCATCAATTGATGAAACACATGCTCCCCGCGCTGCAACTCCGCGCTGGCTTGTTGTTGAAATAAGCTCAAATTGACTGCGCTGATCAAGCTCACGCCGACCACGGACACCACCATCAGCATCCCTGCCAAAATGAGCGCAATACGCATACGCAGCGAGCGTAACCGGCGAACCATAGCCTGTTGTTATCCTCTAAAAACGATCAGTCGTACATTGAATGTTCAATGGGTGCTGAACGACGTGGGTCGGGGCTGTCTAACGACAACTCTTGTACCCACGCTTGTGGCATCTCGCCAACCTGAATCGGCACTTCAATCGGCTGTTGGCGTCTTGGATGCCATACTTGCATCTGATAACGACCCGCAGCCACCCCCGTGAGATGAATCACGCCATTGGCCACACTACGGCCAAAATACGGCGTATCGACAACTTTGACGTACGCAAGCATCCAATCATGAATATTACATCCCAAAACAGCAAGCCCTGCTTGATTAAATGTCAGTGGTGCTGTCGCTGCACCTTTATACAACTGCAGGTCAATCCGCTTGATCGGTGAAAATGAATAGACATGATGGCGGATGTTGTCTGAATTGGGAAAACGAATCTGTGTGCCTTGCTGTACCACCGTCACATACGGCACAAACTCACGTTGGCGTTGATCAATCACCACCACTTTGCCTTTTGCTTGCTCCTGCGCCACACGGCTACTGTGCAAACTGACCACCGCATCCGCAAGGGGGCGCTTCTGGCGATCCACAATCGTCACATGTAAATCCGCTGCGGGCACCGACAACGACACTCCCAACAGCAACCACCCCAAATGGTATGTCATGGCTTTATCTCCAAATTGTCTATAGCGGATGAGACTCATCGTTCGCCTTTAGTGTAAATCGAAGCGGAATACACTTTCATGAGGATTGCTGTCAGCACCGTGCAACACTAAAGGCACTAAATTAGTGCATAATTTTAAAATCGCACCAAAAAAGATCTTTTGCACCATTTTTGACGACCCAAATCAGTTCACCTGCAATCTCATGACCTCGCTTTTGACCGATTTTTGGGTGGTTTGATTCTTTTTCGGGCAGTCCGACACCATGCACGGAATCTTGGCGTGACCTTTGCTTCAACACGCACCGCAACGATGCTTTGTGGTGCAATGCCCCCGCAAACCTACTCATTTTGGAGAGCTTCACCGTGAACGCACGCCCACAGGCGCACTTTCATAACCTTGTCGATCATATGATGACTGCGGTCATGCAGGTGTCCCCTGATTTGATGATTGAATATATGAATCCTGCGTGTGAAGCCCTGCTCGAATTGAGCCAGATTCGCGCAGTTCGTCAGCCTTTGTTGTCGGTACTGATTGAGCACGACGAGAGCTTTGATACCGAAGCGGCGATTTTACGCACCCTACATACCGGTCAACCGTACACCCGCCGTGAGGCCATGCTCCGCGTAGGATTACGCGATAAAGCCGTGGACTATACCGTATCACTGATTATTGATGATCGACCCGGCGCGATTGATCAGCGCTTACTCATTGAAATTCAACCCATTGATCGACTGATGCGGATCAGCCGTGATGAGCATCTCAATCAACAACACCAAATTGCACGGCAGCTGGTGCGCGGCGTCGCCCATGAAATCAAAAATCCATTGGGCGGGATTCGCGGGGCAACCCAACTGCTCGCTCGCAGCTTGCCCAACGGCAGCGTCAGTGAATACACCGACATTATCATCAGTGAAGTCGATCGGCTCAAGCTGTTGGCCGACACCATGCTCGGCTCACGACATATCCCCGAAATCCAAGCGGTCAACGTGCATGAATCTTTAGAGCGTGTACGCAGCCTGATCCTCAATCAAACCAATGGTCGCGTCAGTGTCAAACGTGACTATGACTTGTCATTACCAGATGTACGCGCAGATCGCGATCAGTTGATCCAAGTGATGCTCAATATCTGTGTCAATGCTGTCCAAGCCATGACTGAAAATGTCAAAGCCATGCAAGGTCGTGAGCCACAAATCACCTTACGCACCCGTATTCAACGCATGTTTACCATCAACGGCACGCTCAACCGTAGCGTCGTGCGCATTGACCTTGAAGACAATGGCCCCGGCATTCCACCCGATTTGATTGAGTCGGTGTTTTATCCGATGGTCACCGGTCGTGCCAGCGGCACTGGACTTGGCCTGAGCATTGCACAGGATATCGTACATCAGCATGGTGGCCTGCTCGAATGTCAATCCCAATCGGGATGCACTGTATTTAGCCTTTACCTGCTTTGGGAGTAACGCAGATGTCACAAGAATCTATCTGGGTCATCGACGACGACCGTGCCATGCGCTGGGTACTCGAAAAAACCTTCAAAGAAGAAGGCTTGAAAGTCACCAGTTTTGAAGAAAGCCAAAGCGCGCTTGATCGCCTAGACCGTGATCAACCCGATGTCATCATTACCGACATCCGCATGCCCGGCATGGACGGCTTGACCTTTTTATCACGCGTCAAAGCCTTGCATCCTGAATTGCCTGTCATCATCATGACTGCACACTCTGATCTCGAATCCGCCGTATCGAGCTATCAAACCGGTGCGTTTGAATATCTGCCCAAGCCATTTGATATTGATGAAGCGATGACCTTGGTCAATCGGGCGATTCAACACAACGCTCGTTTGCAAAACACCGAAACCACCCGCCCCGCACCGTTGCGAGCGGTTGATATCATTGGCGAATCGCCCGCCATGCAAGAAGTGTTTCGGGCGATTGGGCGCTTGTCACAATCGCATATTACCGTATTGATCAATGGTGAATCGGGTACAGGTAAAGAATTGGTGGCACATGCGCTACACCGCCACTCGCCTCGCTCCAACAAGCCCTTTATTGCCCTCAATATGGCAGCGATTCCCAAAGACTTGATGGAAACCGAGTTGTTTGGGCATGAAAAAGGCGCGTTTACCGGCGCCAATAGCCAACGGCATGGCCGTTTTGAGCAGGCCAACGGCGGGACGCTGTTTTTGGATGAAATCGGTGATATGCCGTTTGAAACTCAAACACGCTTGCTACGGGTGTTGGCAGATGGCGAATTTTATCGGGTGGGCGGACATATTCCGGTCAAAGTCGATGTGCGGATTATTGCCGCGACTCACCAAGATCTCGAACGCTTGGTACAAGAAGGCAAATTCCGTGAGGACTTGTACCATCGTCTGAATGTGATCCGCATCCACATCCCTCGCCTGCGTGATCGCAGTGAAGACATTCCCATGCTCGCCGCCCATTTTTTGGCGCGTGCGGGTCGGGAATTGAACGTCGAACCCAAGCAATTGCTGCCCGACACCATCGCATTTATGCAACAACTGCCGTGGCAAGGTAATGTGCGCCAACTCGAAAACACCTGTCGGTGGCTGACCGTGATGGCCAGTGGCCGTGAGGTTTTTCCCAATGACTTGCCTCCGGAGCTGCGCCAGCGCGTCAGTAGTGAGCCACAACCGAGCGGCCAGCCACTCCCCGCAACCGTGGCAGATCCTACACCAGTCTTTGTCGGGTCATGGGAGCAAGCGTTGGGGCAATGGGCAAGACTACAACTCAAAAGTGGCGAACAACAAATTTTGGATACGGCATTGCCTGCCTTTGAACGTGCCATGATTGATGCCGCACTTGAGCACAGTCATGGTAAAAAACGTTTGGCAGCAGAATTGCTCGGTTGGGGACGCAATACCTTGACGCGCAAATTACGCGAACTGGGGATTAGTACCACCGATGATGACGAGGACAGTTAAACCCAGCCATTCACACGAAGTTTCTTGCGATAATCCTCGATGATGCGATAAGGTGTATTTTGAGAGCATGGATGCTCAGGTCATCGAGGATAATATGTCTGAGCATCATTATTTCCATCCGTCACAGCTTGCCAAATTTATTGCTCGCTCTTCGCCGTTGCAGCGGACAGCGTTTTTGCTGTTTTTGATCGTTTTGGTCAATCTTCAGTATTTTTCATGGGCGCTGACCGTGTATGCATGGCCATACGCCCACCAATATGTTGATCCGATGGCAATCGGAAATTTCATTCCGATTGGCTTTTTGTGCTTGGTGATCAATCTGGGCTTGTATCTGCTTTGCCGTCGTTTATCCAATCACCCCAGCTATAATGTACAAACCAATCTCCAAACCTTTTGCACCGTATTTTATAGCGTCAACACCTTATTTTATGGTCATATGATCGGTTCCATGTCGATGGCCTCCGGTGCAATTATGCTCGGCTCACCGATCTTTGGTTTATTTTTGCTTGAGATGCGCGCCATTGTGATCTCGCTTGGCTTTGGAATTGTCGCGATTGTGGCACTCTGCTTGGCTTCAGTGTTTGGGCTACTGTCTTACGCTCCGATTGTCAGCTATGGCGGCAATATCAATACCACACCATTTTGGTTTGGCTCGTTGCTGTATTTTATCTTGCCCTATTGGTTTGTGGTCTGTAGCTTGTGCTTTTTTATTATTCAAAACTTGCGTCAACGTGAGCAAGAAGTACGCTATCTAGCCGAACATGATGCACTCACCGGTTTATATAATCGGCACTATATCAACAAAAAAACCCAGCGCCTGTTTCAGCAGCAATCCCGCTTGGTCAGTGTGATTTTACTCGATCTTGATCATTTTAAATCCATCAATGATCAATATGGACATTTATGTGGTGATCAAGTGTTGATCCTCACAGCAACTGCCCTCAAGCAGCATTGTCCTGATGCCACCATTGGCCGCTTTGGTGGCGAAGAATTTATCTTATTGCTGCCCGAATACAATCTACAGCAGGCTTATCAATATGCCGAACGGCTTCGCCATCATATCAATCGTCTTGATTTTAGTTATCAAGAAGAACCGATCCATATTCAGGGTAGTTTTGGGGTCGCAAGTGGCGTGATTCAACAAGTGGATGAGTTTAATCACTTGATTCAACAAGCCGATCATGCCTTATACCAAGCCAAACATCATGGCCGTAATCAAGTGGTGATGGCGAAAAATTCGAATAAACAATCATTTTACGCACATGTATAAATTGGGCAGATCGTACACCTAACGACCTTGCATCTGTCCGGCTGATCATCTAATTTGTTTAGCACAAAGGAATTGTGTCATTCAAAAGAGTGGAGGACTGTCGTGTTGATAGACCAGCGGCGTTTGCATCGTGTGGCTGACTTTATTGTCAATGCAACGCCGATGCAGCGGACAGCCTTTTTGACCATCTTAATTACGGCCGTGAGTATTCAATATGGGCTATGGGCATTGGTCATGCTGCAATGGTCTTATGCCCATCAATTTATTGATCCGATGGTGATTGGAAAATATCTACCCGTTGGTGCTGGCCTTATTTTTGTGAGTGCCTTGTCATATTTATTCTGCCGCACTATGGCGCACTGCCGATCCTATCGTTGGCAATTGTTGATTCAAACGGGTGTTGCGGTATTTTACACCCTCAATATGCTATTTTTTGGCTATTTGATTGGATCATTATCCATGGCAGCAGGCGCTGTCCTGATGGGATCTCCTATCTTTGGCTTTTTTTTACTTGATCGAAAAGCGATTTATATTGGTTTATTGGTGGGTTTACTGACCATTACCGCTTCCGCATTATCATCTGTGTATGGCGTTATACCCTATGCACCATTATTGATTTATCAAGGTGATATTACCACGACTTCTTTTTGGTTTTGGTCGATGATGTTTTTTATCCTCCCCTACTGGTTGGTGGTCTGTGTGCTATGTGATTTTATTATCAAAAGCTGGCGACAACGCGAAGCTGATGTCCGTTATTTGGCCGAACGCGATCCGCTGACAGGCTTACACAATCGCCACTATCTGGATCAGCAGATCCCACTACTGCTCAAAGAAGTGATCGCTGAGCAACAAATGCTCAGTATCGTGGTGATTGATCTGGATCATTTTAAAAAAATTAATGATCAATTTGGGCATTTGTGGGGTGATAAAGTGCTCCAAGCAGCTGCTCAGGTACTCAAACAAAATGTCCGTAAAAGCGACATCGTTGGGCGTTTTGGTGGGGAGGAGTTTATTTTGGTATTACCCAATACCTATGAGACGGAGGCGCTTGCAATTGCTGAGCGAATTCGTTATCAGCTCGCATCGCTGAGCTTACAAGATGATCAACAGCGCGCTATTCCTGTGAGCGGTAGCCTTGGCTTGGTGTCCAAGCAGCCTGCTCTAGACACCGCGTTTAATACACTGGTGCACTTTGCTGATTTGGCGTTATACCGTGCCAAAGCGAATGGTCGAAATCAGGTGCGCATTCATCAAGAGAATACCAATATGCATACCCAATAGACGGATGGGTGTGGTGTAAAATGGTGTAAAAGCAGCAGAAAATATGATATCAAGTTGATGTTTTTATTGAATCAGTGGTGGGGTCGGAGAGACTCGAACTCTCACGTATCGCTACGCCAGAACCTAAATCTGGTGCGTCTACCAATTTCGCCACGACCCCAGCGAGGATGCAACTCTAACAAAAAAGGACTAGCACTGCCTAGTCCTTTTTGGCTGCAACTGCTCAAAATAAGATCAAGCAGATACAGGGGCTTTGCCTTTATCGCGCACCAAATAACGCTTGCCGGTGGTGTCGATGGGATCATACAAATGCAAGGTGATCGTTCCTTGCTGCATAAAATCACCATAGCCATGACCCGCGCTAAAATCTGCACGCACCTTGTCGATAATCCGTTTGTGAATCCACGGATGCGCTTCAATGGCAAGGTGTAAGGTGTTGGCTTTTTTGCCCCATTTGTGATGCCACTCCGCCACTTCATCCGACATGCGCTGAAAGTAGTTGGCGAACTCCTCATAGTCATCCGCACTAAAACGCACGGTACGAATCACTTTTTTAGTAAAAAACCCACCTGTTTCTTCGTCGGCTATCTCATAAAACGAATGGCTTGGCGACGCTGCTGGACTCATCAGTACGCTGGCCGAGGTTGGCTTGGTCGGCAGATTTTCAAGTTTGGCCGCAGGAGCCGCCGCCGCATGTGCAGCAGCTGGCGGTTTGAGCAGCACCTCAATCGCTTCTTTGACCTCATGACCACTTTGGAAGCGATAACGCGCTTCTTTGGCCAGCAAGCGATCTAGCAAGGGCTGAAAACGCCCGACATCCATCGGTAGTGGCGGCACAGGTTCTTGGCAATGCTTGATGGCAAGGGTGATGGTATCTTGCGCGACAAATGGCGGACGACCGGTCAGCATCTCGTACATCATCACGCCAAGCGAGTACAAATCGGCACGACCATCGACTTTTTCGCCGCGTGCTTGCTCAGGACTCATATATTTGGGCGTGCCCACGGTGGAGCCAATCTGAGTCATTTGGGTATCGACATGCAGGTCACGCGCAATCCCAAAGTCGGTGAGAATCGGCGCACCATGTTTGCTAAACAACACGTTATCCGGTTTGAGATCGCGATGCACAATGCCATTTTCATGTGCATAGGCTAAGGCCATCGATAAGTCACGGGCAATTTCGAGCGCGCGTTGGGCGGTGATTTCGCCGCGTTCAATGCGTTCACCCAAATGACCACCGGTATGGTATTCCATCGCCATGTAGTGATATTGCTCACACACGCCCACATCATAGACGGTGATGATATTGGGGTGCGATAGACTCGCGACCATCCGCGCTTCACTGTGAAAGCGTTCGGCAAAATCACGCTGTACCAGTAGATGAGGGGACATCACCTTGAGGGCGACAGGACGGCCAAATGACTCCTGTACCGCCAAATACACGGTGGCCATCCCCCCTTGTCCGAGGGTACGCACCATTTCATAACCAGAGATATAGGGAAGATCTTGCTCGCTCATTGATCTAGTCCTTGAGATCACATTGGCGTGTATGCACCATGCAATACCAGCTCTCGTCGACTATGCCATATTTGCCAGATGCTGTCAGGCACTCCGGCAAACATGGCACACGATTAGATGCATTTTTACACAATTTGCTGCAAAGTTTTGCGAGCAACACAACACTCAAGACAGTTGTGAACGGTGGCGACGGCGTGATTCGATTTGGATAATCCCATCATCATGTTGACCATGTGGCTCAATCGATTGATCCTGCCCGACTTGCTTGCGCTTGGCATCAAGCCGCGCCAAGCAATGATCCAAGGTTTTACCAATTTTGGCATGGGTCTTGATCGCGGAGATTTTTGGCCATGTCGCACGCTCGCCTTCACTGAGCAATAGTTGAAACAGCTCTTTTTTCGGATCACGCAGCATGTAGGTGTAATGCCGCAAGCTGTAATCGCCCACGATATTGACATCACCATAATAACGCTGACCAATAATGCCATAACCATGATCAAGCAAACGGCGAATCGGTGCCGCACTGCCCATCCGATCACGGGTAAAGTCCATTGCCCCCATCGCCAAGATTTCAGCTTGTTTACGTGCCACACGCGCAGGCCAGCTCATCACATCAGTCCGAAAGCGCTGCTCATCACTGCGCATAAACGGCACAATATGCGGATTGACCTGACAGGCAATCGTGTAATTGATGTTGTACAGCCGTGCAATCCGCTCACGCGGGAAATCGCTACGCACACTGCCATCAACCCAACGGGTGGAGGGCATATACGGTTTATAGCGGCCATCAATGGTTTTGGTGGTCAGTTTGACCGGTGGAAATAATACGGGCACCGCACAAGACGCCAGCGCCGCACTCCAGAGCAGCAAATACGGTGATGTCAATTCGTTCATCACCCGTGGTTGCTGTTTGCCATCAAAGGGTGCTACCGCCACATTGATATGGCGACCAGTACGGGCGAACGCTTCTTCAAAGGTATATTCGCCCAAATTTTTGCGCAAAAAGTTTTTGAGGACTTGCACATCCGCAACACCACCACCACGGAAAATGTCGCGAAATTTGCGAAAATGAAAGGCGTGATCAAAAAAGCCTTCCCCTGCATACATTTGTTTGAGCTCTTCGTCGGTACGCGTCCCAAGCATCCCTGCCATCAGCGAACCGGCACTCGATCCTGAAAACACTTTTGGCAATAAATCTTGCTCATGCAATGCCTTACACACCCCTGCATGAAACAACCCCAAGGTTGCACCACCCGAAAACATCAGCGCCGGTTGACCAAAGCTATGATAGGTGTCTTCAAAAAAGCGGTATTTTTCTTCGAGGGGTAAAAAGTCAAAATCGTTGTCGCACAAATAATCCAAGCACTGACAGACTTGATCAATATAATCCTCAATCAACCGCTTGGTGCCCACATGCGCTTGGCCGTACAACATAGGATGACCAATATTACCCAAATCGTGATACAGACCTTCGCGCAGTGAGCGCATCAGCTGTGGATCGCGTTTTTCAAGGCGATAACGTCGCAAGGTGGTCAGACGTTCGGCAATCAGTGGGTAATCATAATACGGTGAGGCATTATCGAGCTTCCACAGATTCATACCGCTCACATCATCGAGCGCCGTCGCAATTTGATGC
Organism: uncultured Moraxellaceae bacterium; assembly: GCA_937952925.1. GTDB lineage: Bacteria > Pseudomonadota > Gammaproteobacteria > Pseudomonadales > Moraxellaceae > CALFYA01. The sequence goes on along the minus strand of CALFYA010000219.1, from coordinate 134 downwards.
CACTCTTCATAGCTTTTTGCGTGTGCCAAATCTTGCTCTAAACGCTTGATCTGCTTTTCAAAAGCCCCCATTACCGCTCTAATGCCAGTCAGTTAAGGCAACCTCTTACAAAACTGGTAAAAATAGGCATCCCA